>DASYWD010000232.1 GCA_035936415.1 Longimicrobiaceae bacterium | reverse complement strand
GGCCTGCCCCCCCTGCTGCTGCAGGACCCGCGCGGCGGTGCGGGCCACGCGCACCAGGCTCTGCGCCAGCTCCAGCTCCTGGTCCTGCCCGCCGGCCTCCAGCTCCCAGCGGAGCCGGCGCCGCGCGAACTGCCCCACGTGCCGCCCCAGCCGCGCGCCGTCGTTCCCGGCGACCGCCCGCCCAAGCACCCCGCCGATCTGCGGGAGGGCATTGCCGGCCGCGTTCTTGAGCACGCCCGTGAGCGCCTTCCCCGTCTGCGAGCCCAGGAAGGCCTTGCCCGCGGAGAGGGCCCCGCCCACCAGGCTGCCGAGGAACTGGTCCAGCTCCTGCTCGTCGTTGATCTCCAGCAGCTCCGCCGCGAGCTGGGTCTCGTCCATCTCGTACTCGCCGTCGTACTCCCCCTCGTACTCGAAGTCGCCCGACTCCAGGGCGTCGATCCCCGCCTCGAACTCGTTGAGCGTGCGATCCAGGTCGTGCATGGCTCCCTCCGTGGGTCGTGAGTTGGCTTCCGTGCCTTGGGCCCGGCCCCGCGCCGGTGGGGGCCGGGCCGGGATCCCGCAGTCCTACCGCAGCAGCCCCCGGTCCGCGCGCCGCGTCTCCATGAGCCGGTTCCGGAGATGGAAGGACGGCTGCAGGTAGCGGACGTCGGAGCGGTTGCGCACCTCCACCACGTCGTCGGACAGGTTCACCCCGGTGACCGACTGGTAGGCGTGGATGTAGCCCTGGATCTCCTCCTTCCAGTAGCGGAGCCAGGCGCGCGCGTGGTCCTGGTTGCTGGTGGCGCTCCAGTTTCCGTAGCGGATGGAGAGCAGCACCCGCTCGCCGAAGACCGCCAGGTCGCGGAAGTGGATGACGCTGGAGTCCGTCCACCCCTGCAGGCGCTTCATGGCGTCCACCGGCCCCATCCAGCTCTCCGGGTAGGCCACCATGTGGCGGCCGCGCAGGAAGTCGCGCATCTCCGGGCGCGAGAGCATCCACTGCTGCAGCAGCATCTCGGTGCGCGCCGTCCAGGGGAGGTCGCGGAACTGGTTGTGCGCCCCTTCGGAGAGCACCAGGTGCACCTCCTTGAGCGAGTTGAGCACCGGGAAGGCGTCCGCGATCACCGTGGTGTCGTTGTCCTGCCGGTAGAACTCGGCGGCCTGGCGGAGCAGGTTGTGGAACGACTCCAGGAACCGGGAGCGCGGGTCCGCCGGGCGCATGCGCCGCACGGCCCGGCCGTACAGCGTGATGCCGTAGTGATGGTTGTACTCGTAGGCCCGCCGCATCACCGAGAGGCGGTTGGGCTCGTCCTGGAGGAAGCCCCAGAGGAACCCGTTCAGCGGCCGCAGCGGGTCCAGCTCGAACTCGGCGAGCGGGTCCGGCTGCCGGCCGGGGGCCCGGACGTTCTGGAAGCGGCGGGTAATGGCGGCGGTGGTCTGCGTAAGCATCCCCTCTTCCATCCAGTACGACCAGATCAGCTCCAGGAGGCAGGGGAACTGGAACCCCGCCGTCGCGGCGCAGAAGGGGTCCACCCGCGCGGCGCCGTCCGGGAAGGCGCCCTGGACGATGGTGCGGACGTAGTTGTTGCGGTCCACTCCCAGGAAGTCCTGCAGGGCTTCGTTCAGCTCGGCGTAGGTGAGGGTCCGCTCCCGCGACAGGCGCACCGTGCCCGGGGGGACCTGGGCGTCGGCGGTCGGTATTCCGTTCTCAACGGGGGGGCGGAGGGCGAGCCAGCTCTCCTCGTCCTCCGGCGGGCAGACGCCGCACTGCAGGAGGAGGAAGGTCTCGGTGGCCGTCTTCAGCAGCTCGTAGGCGTCCACCCCCGGGAGGCGGCAGAACCTCCGGAGGCGGTCGAGCTGCTCCTTCAAGTCCTCGTCCGGGGCCGCCTTGCCGCCGCAGAGCACGCGGGTGACGAACTTCTGGTAGTTGTCGAACGACATTGCGTCCGAGTGCGCGGCGATGGCCTGCCAGAGCGTCTCCATCGAGGTGTCGCCCAGCTCGGAGCGCTGCAGCGCCACCTGGCGCTCCGTGGTGCGCAGCGCCGGCTGGTCCAGGATCACCTGCGCCACCCGGTGCGTGGCCTTCACCAGCTTGCGGGTGGACTTCTCGATGTTCGCGGCCGACGCACCGAGGCTCGTCGCGGCCTCCGCGATGGTGGCCTCCTCGTTCCTGGGGAACTCCACCTGGAACGGCTGGGGAATCCCACCCCCGCCGTTTCCGTTGCCGCCGCCGTTCCCGTTGCCACCGCCGCCGTTCCCGTTGTCACCGCCGCCGTTCTCGTCGGCGCCGCGGTCGATCTCGTGGTCCCCCGCGACCCCCGCGGGGTTGTCCATGTCCACGCGCCGCCCCGCGGCCAGCTTTTCGGGGATGGGCGGCGGTGGATCCTCCCGCGACGCCGGGGCCCGCTTGCGAGCGGGGCTCTTGCCTGGGTTCTTCATACGCTCCTCCTTGGTTGGTCAGCCGGTGGGTGCGAGCGCCACCCGGGCACGCGGGCGCCGGGCGGCGAAGTCGGTGGTCTGCAGGGTGGCGCGGAGCGCCCAGAAGGTGAGCAGGTCGGCCAGCAGGCGGCTCTCCTCCTCGGGGGTGAGCTTGCCGTCGGCGCGTGCCTGCCCCAGCACCGCGAACACCAGCGAGGGCGCCCCGGAGCGCATCCGCTGGAACGAGCCCCGCCACGCCCGGAAGAGCGAGCGCAGCCGTGCGGGGGAGCGCTCCGCGGGGCGCATGGCCTCCGCGAGCGAGTCGCCGCGCAGCAGCGGCGGGCGGAAGTCCAGGAGCAGCCGGACGAAGCGGGGCATGGTCTCCTCCAGCTGCCGGATCAGCGCGCGCTGCTCGTCCGGGACCTCGTCGTCCAGCGGGTAGAACGAGGCCCAGAGCCGGGAGAGCCGCGCCCACTGCGGGTCCGGGTACAGCGCCCCTCCCATGGCCGCGCTCAGCCGCACCCGCACCCACGGGATGGGGTGGGGGTCGTCCGAGCCGCCGCGGAAGACGAAGGCCCGGGGGAGCGACACCACCCCCAGCAGCCCCGTGGTCGACGCCACCCCCACCCGCCCCACGGACCAGAGGTCGGCGACGATCTCGGAGATCCAGCGCTCCCACATCCGCCAGGCGTCCGCGCGGCCCGGGTCGGCGGCCTGCATGCGCGCCAGCGCCGGCCGCAGGGCCCCCACCAGGTCCAGGAGCGCGGCGCCCTGGTGCCCCACCTCGTGCACCAGCGACGAGGCGATCCCCGCCCCCACCATCCGCTCGCGGGGGACGCGAATGATGGCGACCGGGCTCTCGCCCCCGCCGGGGAGGCGGGTGCGGGCGCGGCGGATGGCCGCGCCGTGGCCCCGGTCCAGGTAGCAGATCACGGGGGGCGCGTCGAAGTAGCCGCCGGGGAGCTCCAGGGCGTCGGTGGACACCTCGTCCAGCCCCGCCAGCCACACCCCGGTGTGCGTCTCGCTGCGCTGCGTCATCACGTCCGCGAACACGTCGAAGTGCGAGAGGACGACGTTGAAGCGCAGCCGCAGGATGGTGAAGCGCTGCTGGGCGCGCGCCGGGCTGACCGCGCGCCCGGGGCCGCGGATCCAGTCCAGGAAGCGCTGCACGCGCCCGCGCAGCTCCCGGCGGCCGTCCGCCAGGTACTTCTCGATGGCGGCCTGGGCGGGAGTGGAGGCGGCCGCCGCCAGCACCATGGGCTCGTGCAGCGCGAAGGGTCTCACGCGAGCCAGCCGGGTGAGCAGCGCCCGGGCCTCCTGCTCCAGCACCCAGTGCGCGTAGGGCGCGGCGGCCATCGTCTCAGGCCCCGAAGAGGATCAGCCGGTCGCCCTTGCGGATCCAGCGGCCGCTCTGTCCGCCCTGGCCCCTCGACCCGCCGCTCCCCTGCATCCCCCCGGCGCCTCCCGCCGCCGCACCCGACACCAGCCCCGGGGCGTGTTTCCGCGCCGCGGCCAGCACGGCGTCCTTGGCGGCGACGGTCGGCGGCGTGCCGGGCCGCACGCGGGCGGCGTTCTGCGCGGAGGCGCCGGCCAGCCGGACGAAGCGGCGGGCCGCCTCGAACTCCTGGTCCTGCGGGCTCATCCCCTCCAGCTCCAGCCCGAACATCTTCCCCGCCGTGGAGGCCAGCATCCCGCCCACCGGCCCGCCGAGCGCCGTCCCCACCGCGGGGAGCGCCACCCGGGCCACGCCCTTCAGCGCGCCCCCCAGCGCCTTGCCGACGGGCGACTTGATGAAGTTTCCCGCCGCCTTACCCACCCTGCGGATGAGCTTGCCCAGGAACTGCTCCATCTCCTGGTCGCCGGAGACCTCCAGCAGGGCCGCCGCCAGCTCCATCTCCTCCACCTCGTCGAAGACGGCTTCGGGGTCGGTCTCGTAGCCCCACTCGCCCTCCCCGTCCGACTCGTACTCGTAGTCGCCCTCGGATTCGAAGTCGCCCTCGTACCCGTACTCGTACTCGCCGGCGGGGCCGTAGTCCGTCTCCAGCTCGTTTAGGGCGCGATCCAGGGGGTGATGCATGGTGTCCTCCTCGGTTGGTGTCCGGTGTGTCGTCCCGGACCCTCCCAAGGCATGCCTGGTGCCGCCCTAAGTGCTTGATTTTACTGGGGGTCTTGCGAAACGGGCTTCGGCGGGCGAAGCGGAGGGCGCAATCCGGCGAACGCGGTTTCGGGGGAAAAGCGGCGGACCGCGCCTGGACCCGGGGGAGCGCGAGCGGGCGGTGAAGCTGAACGCCGAGGTGGGCGAGGGGAAGCGGGTGCTGGGGGTGGCGGCCGAGGGCGACCTGCTCCTGGAGCGCTGGGCGCTGCGCCAGAAGGCCGACCTCTTCAGCAGGGTGTTCGGCCTGGAGGTGGAGCTGGTGGACGGCGGCTCACAGCGGCACCCAGGCGTCCCGGTCCAGCTCCGGGAAGGAGACCCGGCAGGTGCCGGAGGGGATCCCCTCCACCCGGGCCACGCCGTCGCCGTCCAGCCTCCCCTGGCGGCGGGAGCCGTCCGGGAGGACGATGACCCAGCGAACCCCGGGGATGGGGCGGTCGTCCTCGCCCACCAGCCGGACCTCGATCCAGTCGGTGGGCGGAGCCGCCGGGGTGGAGGCGGCGCGGGGCTCCGCCGGCGGGCGCCCGGCGCGGGTGGCGGCCTCCATCTCGCGCGGCGTCATGGGGCGGGCGGGGGC
>DASYWD010000231.1 GCA_035936415.1 Longimicrobiaceae bacterium | reverse complement strand
CGGGCTGGAGATGCTGCCCGAGGCGGAGCGGCGGCAGGTGGTGGAGGCGTGGAACGCCACGGAGGCGCCGTACCCGGCCGAGCGGTGCATCCACGAGCTGTTCGAGGCGCAGGCGGAGCGCACCCCGGAGGCGGCGGCGCTAGTCTGCGGGGACGAGACGCTCACCTACGCGGAGCTGAACCGGCGGGCGAACCGCCTGGCGCACTACCTCCGGGAGCTGGGCGTCGGGCCCGACGTGCGGGTGGCGCTGGGGGTGGAGCGCAGCGCGGAGATGCTCGTGGGGCTACTGGCGGTGCTCAAGGCGGGCGGGGCGTACGTGCCGCTGGACCCGGAGTATCCGCGGGAGCGGCTGGCGTACATGCTCCGCGACAGCGCTCCCGCGGTGCTGCTGACGCACGAGTCCCTGCTGGAGCGGTTCGGGCCGGTCGCGGCACCCGTGCTGGACCTGGTGGGCGATGCCGCGGCGTGGGCCCACCACCCGGAGCGCGACCCGGCCCGGGGACAGCTGAGCCCGGAGCAGCTGGCGTACGTCATCTACACCTCCGGTTCCACGGGGACGCCCAAGGGGGTGCTGGTACCGCACCGCGGCCTGCTCAACGTGGCCGAGATGCAGCGGCGCCTCTTCGGGCTGCAGGGGGGCGAGCGCGTGCTGCAGATCGCCTCCTTCGGCTTCGACGCCGCCTTCTGGGACGTCGTCGCGGCGCTCGCCAACGGGGGGACGCTCTGCATGCCGCTCGGCGACGCGGCGCTCCCCGGGCCGGAGCTGCTGCGCTTCGTGCGCGAGCACCACGTCACCTTCGCCACGCTGCAGCCCACGACGCTGGCCGTGCTCTCGCCGGAGGGCCTCCCGGAGCTGCGCGCGCTGGTCGCCACCGGCGACGCGTGCACGGCGGAGGTGGTGGAGCGCTGGGCGCCCGGGCGGCGCTTCTTCAACGGCTACGGTCCTACCGAGACCACCATCGGCGCGACGCTGGGCGAGTGCTTCCCGGGTGGGGGGAGGCCCTCCATCGGGAGACCGTTCCCCAACCTGCGGGTGTACGTGCTCGACCCGGACGGCGGTCCCGTCCCCATCGGGGCCGCCGGGGAGCTGCACGTGGGCGGGGTGGGGGTGGTGCGGGGCTACCTGGGCCGTCCGGACCTCACGGCCGAGCGGTTCGTTCCGGACCCGTTCTCCGGCGAGGCGGGCGCGCGGCTGTACCGCACGGGTGACCGCGCGCGGTGGCTGGCCTCGGGCGAGCTGGACTTCCTGGGCCGGGTGGATGCCCAGGTGAAGCTCCGCGGCTACCGGGTGGAGCCGGGAGAGGTCGAGCGGGTGCTGCAGGCGCACCCGGCAGTGCGGGAGGCTGCGGTCGTCGTGCGCGAGGACGCACCCGGCCAGAAGGACCTGGTGGCGTACTGGGCGGGCGCGGAAGAGGTGGGGGTGGACCGGCTGCGGGCGCACCTGCTGGAGCGGCTGCCGGAGTACATGGTACCGGCCGCCTACGTGCGGCTGGATACGCTGCCGCTCACCCCCAACGGGAAGGTGGACCGCAGGGCGCTGCCGGCGCCGGAGGGGGATGCGTACGCGCGGCGGGGCTACGAGGCGCCGCTGGGGGAGGTGGAGCAGGCGCTGGCGGAGATCTGGGCGGAGGTGCTGAAGGTGGAGCGGGTGGGGCGCTGGGACCACTTCTTCGACCTGGGCGGGCACTCCCTGCTGGCGGTCCAGGTGGCCTCGCGCGTACGGCAGCGGCTCGGGGCGGAGGTCCCCCT
>DASYWD010000230.1 GCA_035936415.1 Longimicrobiaceae bacterium | reverse complement strand
CGTCGGGCCAGCGCGCCGCACGCGCGGCGATCACCTCGTGCACCAGGGCGTCGCGCGGGAAGTCCGCGTCCGCCGCGGCGCCCTGCGCCAGGAGCCGCTCCCGCTCGCCCGGGGCGAGAACGGAGATCTCGCGCAGCGGGCGTTCCGGCGCGCCCGCGAAGGCGGCCAGCACGCTCCCCAGGTGCTCCAGGAGCCGCTCCGCCTCGTGGGCGCGGAGGCGCCCCCGGTGATAGGTGCAATCCAGCACCATCTCCTCGCCCGAGGGCGACGCGGCCACGAAGAGCGGGTAGTCGTCCACCTCCAGCCCCCACACGTCCTCCACCCCGAAGCGGCCGCGGGTGGGGGCCGCGGGGTCCACCGGGTAGTTCTGGAAGGAGAGGCAGCTCTCGAACAGCGGCGTCCCGCGGGCGACCTCGCTCCACGCCTGCACCTGCACCAGCGGGGCGTGCTCGTGCTCGCGCGCTTCGCCCTGCCGGCGGTGCAGGGCCTCCAGCCACCCCAGCACCGGGGCGTCCGGCGCGACCCGGACCCGCGTCGGGATGGTGGCGACGAAGAGGCCCACCATCTCCTCCACCCCCTCCAGCTCCGCCGGCCGGCCGGAGACGGTGCTTCCGAACACCACGTCCTCCTCCCCGGAGTAGCGCGACAGGAGGAGCGCCCATGCCCCCTGCACCACGGCCGCCGGCGTAAGCCTCCCGCGGCGCGCCAGCTCGTGCACCGCCGCCGTCGTCTCGCGCGGGAGGCGCAGGGCGCACCGCCCGCTCTCCGGCCGCCCCCCGGGCGCCGCTTCCGCCGGACGGCCGACCCCCAGCGGCGTGGGGGTGGCGAACCCCGCGAGCGCTCCGCGCCAGAATCGCTCGGCGGCGGCCAGGTCGCGCCCCTTCAGCCACGCGACGTAGTCGCGGTAGGGGCGCGGCCGCGGGAGGGCCGCCTCCCGCCCGCCGGAGCACGCCTCGTACAGCGCCAGGACGTCGCGGTAGACCAGCCCCAGGCTCCATCCGTCGAGGATCATGTGGTGGTGCGTCCAGACGAGCCGGTACGCCTCGTCCCCCAGGCGGAAGAGCGCCAGCCGAATCAGCGGCGCCTTCCCCAGGTCGAACCCCTCCTCGCGGTCGGCGCGCAGGAACGCCTCCAGGCGGGCCTCCTGCTCCTCCCGCGGCATCCCGCGCCAGTCCTCGCTCCGGAAGGGGAGCGCCGCGTGCCGCACCACCACCTGGAGCGGCCGGTCCACCTTTTCCCACGCGAACCCCGTCCGCAGCGCCGGGTGCCGGTCCACCACCCCCTGCCACGCGCGCCGGAAGGCGTCCTCGTCCAGCTCGCCGGCGAGCCGGAACCCGAACTGGCCGACGTACACCCCTCCCCCCTGGTCCGAGAGGGCGTGGAAGAGCATCCCCTCCTGCGTGGGGGAGAGCGGGTAGACGTCCTCCATCGTCGGGCGCTTGCTCATTGGGTCTCGCATCCTGATGTAGATTTCAAAAAAACGGTCCGGAAATGTTCGTGCGGCGCCGTGCGCCGCTCCCTGCGGGAGGCGGCGGCCCTACAGGAAGTCTTCCTCCAGCGCCGCGAGCGCAGCCTCGTCCAGGTCGGCCAGCGGGAAGTCGGACGGGGTGCTGCCGCCCGCGTCGTCCGCGCCGCAGTGGGCGATCAGGGCCCGCAGCTCGGCCAGGTAGCGCACGGCGAGCGTGCGCACCGTCCCCGGCAGGTGCACGCGGCCCCCGTACTCCCAGCGCACGCGGAGCACTCCGTCCTGCACGGAGGCGGTGACCTCCAGCAGGTGCTCCCGTTCGCCGGACCCGGCCCGCTCCGGCCCC
Source organism: Longimicrobiaceae bacterium (assembly GCA_035936415.1). Lineage (NCBI taxonomy): Bacteria > Pseudomonadati > Gemmatimonadota > Longimicrobiia > Longimicrobiales > Longimicrobiaceae > Longimicrobiaceae bacterium. Next base: position 1,377 of record DASYWD010000230.1, on the reverse strand, counting down.
ACGGGTCCGTCGGCGAGGGCGAAGAGCGAACCGGCGAGGGGGGCGTCGAGCTGCCCCAGGTAGTTGAAGGAGACCTGCGGCGCGGGGAGGGCGCGGAGGCGCCGACGCACCTCCGCGTCGGCGGAAAGGTGCCGCAGGACCCCGTACCCGATCCCCTGGCGCGGGACGGCGCGGAGCTGCTCCTTGACGGCCTTGAGCTCCTCCCCCTCCCCGAACACGCCGCGCAGGTCGAGCAGGACCGGGTAGACGGAGGTGAACCAGCCCACGGTCCGTGACACGTCCACCCCGGGGAAGAGGTCCTCCCGCCCGTGGCTCTCCAGCTCCACCGCCACCAGGCGCTCGCCGGTCCAGCCGGACAGGGTGCGCGCCAGGGCGGTGAGGAGGACGTCGTCGATCCTCGTGCGGTAGACGGCGGGCACGTCCTGCAGGAGGGCCCGCGTCTCGTCCGGGCCGAGCTCCACCGCCACCTCCGCCGCGGAGGCCACGTCGTTGGGGCCGTCGGCGAGGTCCTGCGGGAGGGGCGCCGCGGCGTCCAGCTCCCGGGAGGTCCAGTACCCGGCCTCGTCCCGCAGCGCCGCCGAGCCCGCGTGCTCCTCCAGCCGCTGCGCCCAGGTGCGGTAGGACGCGGTCTTCGCGGGGAGCGCGGGCTCGGCGCCGCGCAGCAGCGCCCGATAGGCGTCCTGCAGGTCCTCCCCCAGGATGCGCCACGACACCCCGTCGGTCGCCAGGTGGTGCGCCGCCAGGAGGAGCCGCTGCTCGCTTCCGAGGTCGAAGAGCGCCGCGCGCAGGAGCGGGCCTTGCTCCAGGTCGAGCCCGGCCTGGAGCTTCGCCGCGGCGGCTTCCAGCGCCGCCCCGCGCTCGCCGGCCGGGACCGCGCGGAGGTCCACCCGCTCCAGCGCCGCCTGGCCGCCCGGCTCCGCGTACCACTGGATCCACGCACCGCCGCGCCGGGCGAAGCGCAGGCGGAGCGCGTCGTGGTGGGCCGCCACGCGCGCCAGGGCCCGGTCCAGCACCGCCGCGTCCAGCCGCTCGCGGGGGGCGAGGAGGAGCGACTGGTTCCAGTGGTGCCGGTCGGGCACCTCCCGCTCGAAGAAGCGGAGCTGCACCGGCGTCAGCGGGACCTCGCCCGGGGCGACCTCCTCGTCCGGGGCGCCGCGGGAGGCGACCCCGGCCACCCGCGCGAGCCCCGCCACGGTGGGGTGCTCGAAGAGCTGGCGCGGCGTGACCTCGATCCCCTCCTTCCGGGCGCGGGCGACCATCTGGATCGCCAGGACGGAGTCGCCCCCGGCCTCGAAGAAGTCCTCGTCCGTCCCGATCCGCGGACGCCCGAGCAGCTCCGCCCAGACCCGCGCCAGGACCTCCTCCACGGGCGAGCGC
>DASYWD010000229.1 GCA_035936415.1 Longimicrobiaceae bacterium | reverse complement strand
GCGGTGATTACTCCAGGCCTGCCCCTTTTTCGCGTTGCCAGGCAGGTGCGGCGCGAGAGCGCGCCATTGTGCTTCGGTTAAGTCGGTGCGTGCCATGCAGCTAAGCTAATACCGACCCGGTTCCGTCAGACAGACCCTAGCGATGCGTGGACCGAGTCCCCTGGGGACAGTCCAGTCAGCTCATCACCGTCCTTCTTTGTGGCATCCTGTCAGGCGATTACCATCTCACCACGATCGGAGATTACGCCGTCGTCCCGCAGCCGGGCCAGGATCGTCTCCACCACCTCGTCCACGGACTGCGCTTCGGTGCGGGCGACCATCTCAGGCCGCACCGGGGCTTCGTAGGGCGAGGAGATCCCGGTAAAATCCAGGATCTCGCCGCGGGCGACCTTCTCGTAGAGCCCCTTGGGGTCGCGGCTGCGGCAGGTGTCCAGCTCGCAGTCCACGTGCACCTCGTAGAAGCGCCCCTCCGGGAATTGCGCCCGCACCGCCTCGCGGTCCTCGCGGAACGGGGAGACGAAGGTGCAGAGGACGATGGAGCCCTGCTCGAAGAAGAGCCGCGCCACCTCCCCGGCGCGGCGGATGTTCTCCCGCCGGTCCGCGGTGCCGAAGCCCAGGTCCCCGCAGAGCCCGTGGCGGAGCTGGTCGCCGTCCAGGAGCATGGTCTGGCGGCCGTCCCCGAACAGCCGCCGCTCCAGCTCGCGCGCGATGGTGCTCTTCCCGGAGCCCGAGAGCCCGGTGAACCAGAGCACCGCGGCCCGGTGGCCGTTGCGCGCCTCCCGCTCCTCCCGCGGGACGCCGGCGTCCTCCCACACGACGCCCGGGGAGACGGGCTTTGCCGGGGCCTCCTCCGTGCGCCCGAACACCTCGTCCGCGGTGCGCACGTCGCCGCGGATCATCCCCGCCGCCACGGTGACGTTGGTGTACGGGTCCACCAGGATGAAGCTCCCGGTGGCCCCGTTCTGCGCGTACGCGTCGAAGAACACCGGTGACGCCGTGGTGATCTCCACCCGGCCGATGTCGTTGAGCCCGAACGCCGCCGCCTCCTCGCGGTGCAGCGTGTCCATGTCGATGCGGTACACCACCCTGCTGACGAACGCCTTGACCTCCCGCGAGGTGTGCATCAGCACGTACGGGACCGAAGGGTCCAGCGGCTGCTCGCCCATCCAGCAGACCAGCGCCTCGAAGCGGTCGCCCACGCGGGGGAGGTTCATCCGCCGGACGATCATGTCGCCCCGGGAGACGTCCAGCTCGTCCTCGATGGTGAGCACCACCGAGTCGCCCGCGGACGCCTCCGCCAGCGGCCCGTCCGCGGTCTCGATGGCGCGGATGCGGCTGGAGCGCCCCGAGGGGAGCACCACCACCTCCTCCCCCGGCGAGATGGTCCCCGAGGCGATGCGGCCGGCGAAGCCGCGGAAGTTCTGGTGGGGGCGGATCACGTACTGCACCGGGAAGCGGAAGTCCACCAGGTTCCGGCGGGCCCCCACGTTCACGTTCTCCAGGTGGTGCAGCAGCGTCCCCCCGTCGTACCAGGGCGTCCGCTCGCTCTTCTTCACCACGTTGTCGCCGCGGAGCGCGGAGATGGGGATGAAGGTGAGGTTCTGGATCTCCAGCTTTTCCGCGAACTCCCGGTACTCCGCCACGATCTCGCGATACCGGTCCTCGTCGTAGTCCACCAGGTCCATCTTGTTTACCGCGACGACGATGTGCGGGATCTGCAGGAGCGACGAGATGAAGCCGTGCCGCTTGCTCTGGGTGAGCACCCCCTTGCGCACGTCCACCAGCACGACGGCCAGCTCCGCCGTGGAGGCCCCGGTCACCATGTTGCGCGTGTACTGGACGTGCCCCGGCGTGTCGGCGATGATGAACTTCCGCTTCGGCGTGGCGAAGTAGCGGTACGCCACGTCGATGGTGATGTTCTGCTCCCGCTCGGCGCGCAGGCCGTCGGTGAGGAGGGCGAGGTTCACCCCCTCCTCCCCGCGTCGGCGGCTCGCCCCCTCGATCGCCTCGAGCTGGTCCTGGAAGATGGACTTGGTGTCGTACAGGAGCCGCCCGATCAGGGTGCTCTTGCCGTCGTCCACGCTCCCCGCCGTGCTGAAGCGGAGGAGGTCCATCTCCAGGTACGTGCTGGTCCCGACCGTCGCGCTCATCAGAAGTACCCCTGCCGTTTGCGGTCTTCCATGGCGGCCTCGGAGCGCTGGTCGTCGGCCCGGGTCGCCCCCCGTTCGGTGATGCGGGTGGTGGCGATCTCCGCGATGATGTCCTCCACCGTCTCCGCCGTGGACTCCACCGCGCCGGTGCAGGTGGCGTCGCCCACCGTGCGGAAGCGCACCGTGCGCTCCACGTGGCTCTCGCCCGGCAGGAGCGGCACCCAGGGCGACTTCCCGTACAGCACGCCGCCGCGGTCCACCACCTCCCGCCGGTGGGCGAAGTACAGGGAGGGGAGCTCGATCCTCTCCGCGGCGATGTACTGCCACACGTCCATCTCCGTCCAGTTGGAGATGGGGAAGACGCGGAAGTGCTCCCCCGGGCTCCTGCGCCCGTTGTACAGGCTCCACAGCTCCGGGCGCTGGTTCCTGGGGTCCCACTGCCCGAAGCGGTCGCGGTGCGAGAAGAAGCGCTCCTTGGCGCGCGCCTTCTCCTCGTCGCGCCGGGCGCCGCCCATGGCCGCGTCCGCCTTCAGCTCGGCGAGCGCGTCCAGGAGCGTGGTCGTCTGCAGGGCGTTGCGGCTGGCGCCCGGGCCGGTCTCCTCCACCACGCGCCCCCGGTCGATGGAGTCCTGCACGTACCGCACGAGTAGCTCCGCCCCGGTCTCGCGCGCGAGCCGGTCGCGGAACTCGATTGCCTCGGGGAAGTTGTGCCCGGTGTCGATGTGCAGGAGGCGGAAGGGGAACCGGCCCGGCCAGAAGGCCTTCTGCGCCAGGCGCACCAGCACGATGGAGTCCTTCCCCCCCGAGAAGAGGAGGACCGGGCGCTCGAACTGCGCCGCCACCTCTCGCATGACGAAGATGGCCTCGGACTCGAGCTGGTCCAGGTGGCTCTTGCGGTAGCCGCTCGGCGCCGCCAAGGCGGGGGGCTCCGGGAGAGCGTCGTTCACGTCCAGCAGTGGGGTCGCCATTAGAAGGACCAGAAAAGGGGAACGAAGAGCACGATCGCGGCCACGACCAGGAGGGTCAGCGGGAGCCCCAGCCGGACGAAGTCCGTAAAGCGGTACCCGCCCAGGCCGTACACCATCGTGTTGGTCTGGTAGCCGATGGGCGTCAGGAAGCTGGCGGAGGCCGCCAGGGCGATGGCGATGGCGAAGGGGCGCGGGTCCGCCCCCACCTGCGCGGCGGCCGCCATACCGATGGGGAAGAGGAGCACGGCCGCGGCGTTGTTCGTGATCAGCTCCGTCAGCAGCACGGTCGCCAGGGTGACGGCCAGGAGCACGCCGAGCGGGCCCCATGCGCTGGACGCCTCCACGACAGCGTGCCCGATCACCGCCGCGAGCCCCGACGTCTCGATTGCCGCGCCGATCCCGAAGCTGGCGGCGATCACCACGAGAACGTCGAGCTCGATGGAGGAGCGCGCCTCCCATGGGGTGAGGACCTTGAAGGCCACCAGGGCCAGCGCCCCCAGGAGCGACGCCTGCAGGATGGGGATCACCCCGGCCCCCGCCCCCCCCACGATGGCGAGGGTGACGAGCCCCACCAGCAGGCTCTGCCACGGGCTGGTGACCGGCTTGCTCCCGAGATGTGCCACCAGCAGGAACTCGCTGCTGTGGCGCCAGCGCTTCCCGAACTCCGGGTCCGCCACCAGCAGCAGGGTGTCGCCCTCGCGGAGGCGGACCTCGCCCAGCTTGGAGCGCACGCGCTCTCCGGCGCGGTGGATGGCGAGGACCGCGGCCTGGTAGCGGCTCCGGAAGTCCACCTCCTTGAGCGTCCGCCCCACCAGCGGGCTGGCGCCGCTCACCACCCCCTCGAAGAACGAGCGCGAGCCCGCGCCGGCCGCGGGCGCCTCGGCGTGCTCCGTGGAGCTGAGGCCGCGCATCGTCTGGAGGTCGCGGATCACGTCCGCGCGCCCGGCGAAGATCAGCCGGTCGTCGCCCCGCAGCACCGTGGTGGGCGCGGCGGGGGCGATCACCTGCCCGCCGCGCTCGATCTCCGCCAAGAAGACCCCCTGCAGGCTGCGCAGCCCGCCCGCCTCCACGCTGACCCCGTCCAGCGGGCCGCGCGGGGCCACCCGCATGTGCACCACGTACTCGCGGATGTCCGCCTCGAACTGCTGGCGCGGGCGGCGCCGGTCCGGGAGGAGGCGCTGCGAGAAGAGGACCAGGAAGCCCACCCCAATCAGCGCCACGGGGAGGCCCACCTTGCCGATCTCGAACATCCCGATGGGTGCCATCCCGGCGCTCTGCATCAGCCCGGAGACCACCAGGTTGGTGGAGGTCCCAATCACCGTGACGACCCCGCCCAGGATGGTGGCGAAGGAGATCGGCATCAGGTACCAGCTCGCCGGGCGGTTGCGCTTCTCCGCCCAGTCGGCCACCTGCGGGGCCAGCATCGCCACGATGGGCGTGTTGTTCAGGAAGGCGGACGCCGCCGCGGTGGGCGCCAGGAGCCGCATGAGCCGGCGCGACCCCCCGTCGCCGTTGCCCAGGGTGGCCGAGACCAGCGGCTGGAGCGCGCCCGTCTTCTCCACCCCGGCGGCCAGAACGAAGAGCGCGGCCACGGTGATGGGTGCGGGGTTGGAGAACCCGGCGAACGCCTGGGGCGTGGAGATCACCCCCGACACCAGGAGCACCACGTCCGCGGTGACCACCGCCACCACGGGCGACGCCCAGTCGCGCGCCAGCGCGACCACGGTCACCAGCACCACCGCCAGGGTGAACCAGGCCTCGACGCTCATCGTTCTTCGGTTACTCGTCCCTGAACGGAAGTAGTACTTGACGAAAACTCCTCTGCCCCTCTAGTACGTGTGGCTGGAACTCGGACCATTGCGGCATGCAGGCGGCCAAGGGCTTCTCCAGCGGCCAGGGAAATGAACCGGCCAACAACCTCTCGCGTACAAGTGTCAGCTCCCGCGTGCCCGCCCTGCGGGTTGATTAAGTGGATGGTGTTGGGCAGGTGGCGGGCGGCCGCAGCGGCGAGTTCAGGTGGCGTCACTGGGTCGAGCGCGCCGGAAAGCAGCAGGATGGGCTTGTCTGAGCTTAGCGGTGTTGCGAAGCCGTCCGGTGCGACGCCGACCGGCCATTCTCGACACGCCCGCACCAGCTCGAGCGAAACGGGTGCGTGAAACAGGTCAGGGGTCGATCGCGCAAGACGTCGGCGAGCGCGAGCCGCGGCGCATCCACGGCAGATATGTAGGACCGACAGCATGAGCCCTTCACTCCTACCGCGCTTCCTCGCGCAGCTGTTCGTGAGGGCTTGTCGGACCAGTGGCTCGACGTCGCCTTCGGCTGCCGCGTCGACCAGGTGGAGAACCCGGCGCGCCGCCGACGGGTGGTAGAGCATGGACCAGATCCGCTCCTCGATTCCCCTTCGGTCCCAGCGTAATGGTCTCGAACGAAAGGCGGCGCCCGTTCCAGATGCCGACGTGATCGGTACTGCTCGAGCCGCGCGAGCAGGCGCTCCAGGTCGTCGCGCGGATCGGGGATCTCGGCGGAGCAGACAGGGTCGCGACCGCACGAGGCGATCGCTGCAGCAAGCGCCCGACGTCCCCCCACGATCCGGCGAGAAGGAGGGGCACCTCCGGGGGAGGTCCGCCGCAAGGTGGCGCGGGTGCCGGACCTTGCGCGCCCGGCCCTGCGCGAGTCGTGGCGGCATTTACTCCTTCGAATATGACTGAACCCGTAGGTCAAGGCAAGGCTCTTTCCACCTACGGTCCTCGCCGAGGTGAAAAGGTTCCCCATGCCCGGCCACACTCCGTAACGTCCTTGGTCGTGCCCCGGATCAGCCCTTCCCGAACGAAAAAGGCCCCGCGCTCCAGAGAGCTGCGGGGCCAAGTCCTGGCCGAGACGTGAAACCAAATTCTCCCGTGTGCCGGTCACGCTCCGACGCTATTAGCACCGGGGTACTCGGCCGGTCTCGACTTGGACCGGTCGGGATCGGGAGCCGCTTCCTCACATGTTGTCGGCATCATTCGGCCTGGGCGCACCTTGTTTTGGAACCGATCCTGAAACTGAGCCCGGTCAGGGCTGCCCCTTCGCTTCACGAATTCGGACGTTTTCAAGTCTTCGCATCGCCGCGATCCCGAGAGCCGGCCCCAGAGCGAGAACCCCGAAGGCGAGCGGCCACCCGACTGCTTCCCGCAGGGCCGGCACGCCCTGGATGGTAACCGTGGTGAGCAGAAACCCGAGCGAGGTCTGCAGGGTGAGCGCGGTCCCCACCGCGTGCGAGGGGGCCACCTCAGTGACCATGGCACTGAACTGCGCGGAGTCCGCCACGACGGCGAAACCCCAGATCAGCGCTACAGTTAACACGAGCGCGAAGGGAGCCTGCAGCATCCAGCCGATGAGCAGCGCGCACGCTCCACTGACGCCCATGGCCCAGATTGTGACCCGCTCCCGCCCCAGCCGGTCCGCCCACGCGCCCGCCAGCACCGACCCCACCCCGCCCATCCCGATCACCGCGAACGCCACCGCCCCGGAGAGGGCCCCGGCCCGCGCGTCGGACGCCCCCCTGGCGAGGAAGAAATCTGCAAAAAACACCGCGACAAAACCCCACATCGCGTACAGCTCCCACATGTGCCCCAGGTACCCGCCGATCGCAAGCCGGGTGGGGCGGTGGCCCGCCACCGTGCCCACCAGGCGCCAGGAAAAAGGCCGGCGCGCGAACGGGAACGGCCCCTCCCGGTACCCGAGCGCCACGAGCAGCCCCGCCGCCGCCGCGCCGCACGAGGCCGCCAGCACCACCGCGTTCAGGCTCGCACCCTCCGCCGCGCGCAGGAGGTACGGCGTCGCCTTCCCCAGCGTGAGCGCCCCCACGAGGGTCCCGATGGCGAGCCCGCGCCCCGACTGGAACCAGGTGGCGATCATCTTCATGGCCGGCGGGTAGACGCCCGCCAGGAAGAAGCCGGTCAGGAAGCGGAGCCCCAGCGCCGCGGCGTACCCGGGAGCCAGCACCAGGAGGGCGTTCGCGAGTGCGGCGCAGAGCGCCGACACGGCGAAGTAGGGCCGCGCCGGGACCACGTCCGCCAGGTTCAGGAGCGCGGCGGCGGCCGTCCCGGCCACGAAGCCGAGCTGCACCGAGGTGGTCAGCCAGCCCGCCTGCTGCGCGTCGAGGCCCCACAGCGCCTGGAGCTGGGGGGCCACCGCGCTGGCGGTGAACCAGAGCGACATCCCCAGCAGCTCCGCCACGGAGAGCAGGAGGAGGATCCGCCAGCGGCGGGAGGGCGGCGGCGCGTCGGGAGGCGGGGACATGGTCGGCGGGTGCGGGGCGCGGGGCCGGATCGGGGATACAATACCCCGCCGCCCCACCGGCCGGAAGGCGGAGCCGGCGCCCACACGCAAAAGCCCTCCGCCGGCGTACGCCGTCGGAGGGCTGCTTCGCTTCGAGTCCCGGCTCCGGACCGGGGCGCCGCGCGGGCCTTATCCGGCGTCGCTCGCCCAGGGGTCGGTGGCCATCCACGTCCGCTCCAGCGGCGAGAACAGGAACACCAGGCCGCCGTTGCTGATCCGCGGGAGCAGCTCGCGCGCCCGGCCCGGCTCGATGGCCGGGCACCCCTCGCTCCGCCCCGCCCGGGATGCCGTCACGTACGGCGCTCCGTGCGCCACCACCCCGCGGGTGCGCGCCGCGCTGTTGAAGCGGCCCGAGAGCCCCTTCAGCCGCAGCCCGACGGAGGTGTACCGCTGGCCGCCCGCCTTCCCCGAGAACCCGTACGTCTCCTGCGCCAGGTAGAGCCCCAGAGAGGTGGCGTTGCTCCCCTCGCGGTTCGAGAACCGGGTCGGGATCCCCCGTGCGTTCGGGGCCGAGCCCCGCCCGTGCGCCACCATGAAGGGGCCGTCCACCACCTTCAGCGCCTCCATGTCGAAGACGTAGCCGCGGGGCGTCTGCGCGTCCAGCCCGTAGTCCACGTAGTACAGGTACGGCTTCCGGACCTGCTCCGGGTGCGCCTCCTTGTACTTGAAGTACGCCTGGAAGGCCATGCGGAGCGCGTCGGGGTCGCTCTGCTTCCCCACGCTCTTCCCGAGGACCCCGAGCGCGGTCTGCACCCGGGCGCCGCGCGCGCTGCTCTCCAGCCCCACGCCGTCCAGGACGGCGCGCGCCGTC
>DASYWD010000228.1 GCA_035936415.1 Longimicrobiaceae bacterium | reverse complement strand
GGCGCGGCGCCCCCCGGACTCCCCCGGGGGCCGCCTCGCTCGTTTCGCAGTCACTTCAGGTAGCAGTACGGCTTCTCCGCCGCCGGGTCATACGGCTCGCAGTACCAGAAGAGGGGAGCCACCCGCACGATCCCCCAGAGGCCGCCGTCGAACTGGAACGAGGGCTGATCGCGGTACAGGTAGTCCCCCACAATCCCGAATTTCCCGCCCGCGCCGTTCTTCAGCAGCACGTCGAAGTGGTTGGTGGGACCATGCGCGTTCGACGAGCCCTTCCACTCCGAGAGCGGGTTGCTCCCGAGAGCCTTCGAACCGTTCGTGTACGGCAGCTCCTCCCAGATGTGTCCATGCAGCTGGAAGATGTGGTTCCGCTGGTGCCCTCCGGGCTGAAGGATCCGGAGGCGGACCGGCTTCCCCACGCCGACGGTGAGCAACGGCGTCTGCGGGTCGCCGTAGTCGCCGTACCAGTTGCTCATCACCTCGGTGTACTGGAAGGTCCGCGTCTGCTCCAGCGGCGTGTTCGGCGCGTACCCCATCCGGAACCAGAGCGGCTCGGTTCGGTAGTTGAACGCCTTCTGCCCCGAGTCCTCCGGGTCCTCCGCATCCGCCAGGTTCTCCACCGGCGCCCCGTTCCCGTACCGGAGGTTGACGTCGTCCTGGTAGAGGAGGACGAACTCCTGGAACGACTCCCCACCGGGGGGGGACACCCAGGCGAACGCGCGGGAGGTGCTCAGGGTGTCGCTGCTTTCTCCCTCCCTCCAGGACGACCCCTGCGGCTCGATGATGAGAGCCCCGATCGCGCCCTTGTTGCTGTGCTTGATGGGATCGGAGGAAGTCAGGTTGGTGGCCCCGAACTCCACGGGTGTGGCCAGGAGCGAGTTGTCGGGCTGCAGCACCAGGTCGCCCGCGTACCACTGATACTTGACCGAGTCGCCCGGGGCGGCGGTCTGGATCATCGGGTTCGTCCCCACGTTGGTGCCGTCGCCGCGGGTCACGTCCGTGGAGAGAAGCTGCGGGTGCAGCCCCACGTGCGAGGAAGGCGCCAGGTGGTTGGCGTTGAACCGGTCCACGATCATGGGCAGCGTGCTGTACCCCTGCAGGTCCGGGAGGACGGCGGGGAGCCGGTTCCGGAGGGTCACCTGGATGCACTCTCCGGCGTTGGCACGCACCACCAGCGGCTCTATGGGAGCTCCCGCCCTCAGCTTCCCCTGCATATCCAGGTCGTTGGTCCGCACGTACAGGATCGCGGTCGGATCGTGGAGCGGCCCTTCACCGCGCATTCCGGTTCGCGAGTTGTACACCAGGGTGCCGCCCGGGAGGGCGTCGCGAGCCGTCACCGCGGTGATGTCGTGCGTACGCACCGGCGCCGTCTTGAGGCAGATCCCGTTGAAGTCGGCGGCGTTCTTGACGCGGAAGTTCCCGCCGCTGTTGTTCGGCAGGTTCAGGAGCCCGCCGTCGCCGCGCACGTACACCCGCATCAGCCCCCACAGGCCGTTCCACAGGTCGTCCGTCGACGAGCCCGCCTTGTACAGGTAGTCGGCCTGGCTCCCCACGTAGTTCTTGGGCAGGGGCGGAAGCACGAACTCGTAGTGCTCCGAGATCCCCATCGTCTGGCTGTTCCGGAACCCGGAGTTGGCGTCCGCGGGCTCGAAGAGCCAGCGCGGAGAGTGCACGCTGAAGTTGTGCCCTTCCTCGTGCGCCCCCACGAGGATGCGGAGCTGGATCCGGTCTCCCTCCTTCGCCCGGATCAGCGGAGTGAAGGGGTCGCCCGCCCCCACGCCGCCGGTGAGCGCCGGGTAGAAGGTGGGCTGCACGTTGAAGCGCGAGTCCGCGCGGTCGGTGCGGCTCTGGAAGACGAAGGAAAGGTCGCCCGCCGTGCCCGTCGCCTGGGTGTTGGTCGACGGGTTCCGCACCCGCAGGGCGATGGGCTCGTTCCGGTAGTTGACCGTCATCGTCCCGGGCTCGTCCGCCGAGACCAGCTCCGGGCAGGGCGGCGCAGCCCCGTTGGGGCACGCCTTCGCCACCGGCGGGCGCAGCAGGTCCGGGAGCACCGGGCTGGGCTCGAACCGTCCGGGCGGGTTGATTGCGTTCGCCGGGTCCGCCATCCCCATCGTCAGGTGGCCCGTGATGGGATCGGTGATGAGCCGGGGCTGGAGGTTGGCCTCCGCGGTGTAGGCCAGCGTGAAGTCGGCCACCTGGACGTTGAACTCCCGGTAGCTCGAATCGGGGTTGGCGGTGATGATGTCGGCCCGCCAGCTCGTGGGCCCGCCGTCGTGCCGTCCGCCGAAGGTGGCCCCCGTCTCCGGGTCCCGCCAGCTGGAACCCTGGGGCTCGGTGACCAGCCCGGCATAGAGCCCCGCCTGCTGGTGGGTGCTGGGGCCGAAGTGGTCGTGCGTGAACACGGTGCGCAACGTCCGATCCTTGCCCTGCGCGTTGAGCACGTCGTCCACGTACCAGCGCTGGATCGTCTCCTGCGCGCCCACCCACTCGTTGTTCGGCCCCGCCCCGAAGAAGGGGTGCGCCTTCGCGAGCGGGCAGGCGAAGCTGCCGTTGCGCGAGTCGTTCGACTGACACTGGTTCTGCACGCGGATGGCGTGGATGCGCTCGCGCACCTCTCCGGGGGAGAGGCTGCCGTCCTCGTAGTTGAAGCCGTTGGCCGCCCCGTCCGAAGCGGTCACGTCGAACTTCACCAGGTGGATGTGCTGCCCGATCACGTCCGTGGGCGTCCTCACCTGGAAGTCGTCGAGCTGGTACTCGTGCGGAATCAGGTTGACCAGGTGGTACGTGACGCAGTCGTTCGTGTTGGCGCGGATGAACATGGGCTCGGGCGCCTTCTGCCCCGAGATGAAGCTGTTCACGTCGTCCCACAGCCCGAACATGCGGTGCTGGGGGAAGTGCCACCCCGCCTTGTTGATCTTCGCGTCCAGCTGGAAGCTGGCCCCCTTGTAGGTGCGCGGGTTCCCGATTGCCGCGCCCTGGTCGCTCACGCAGGGGTCCGCGAAGGGCGCGCCCGCCACCCCCGGCCGGCCGTTGGTAATGAAGCTCCCGGAGCCGACCGCCAGCGTGACCGGGTCCACCGTGTACGTGGCGTGCTGCCGGCTGGCGTGGAAGCTCATGGCGGCCTTTTCCAGCGCCGTCCCGTCCTCCGGGAGGGAGTCGACCACGAGGGTCTTGTTCTCCTTGTGGAAGTCCAGCGTGTTGAGCTTCGGGAAAGACGCAGTGCCGTTCCGCACCACGTGCCGGGGCAGCCCGCCATCGAACCTGGTGTCCAGCGGCGGCTTGGGCGGACGGTGCCCCGCCACGCCGGGGATGTAGAACGGGAAGCCCGGCTGGCTGGCCGTGGGCATGGGCGCCAGCGCGTAGCCCGGCAGCGGCACCACCGCGGGAATGGGCGTCCCCGCCTGGATTTCCCCATCCGGCAGCGCGCGGGCGCCCGCCGCGGGACGGCCGTCGGTGCCGAGCACGGTGCCGCTCTCGAAGGTGTCGTGCACCCTCCAGAGTGCCCACATCCCCTGGGCAAAGTGCGGGTAGAAGTGGCAATGAAAGATCGCGTCACCCGGCGTCTTGTTGCGGTTCCCGCCGCCGTCGTAGGTGATCTCGTAGGTGAATCCCCCGCCCGGACCGATGGCCTGGCTGTCCAGGTAGGTGCTGTTGTCCGAGTTCGGACTGTGCAGCCACTGGTGCGCGTGCAGGTGGAAGATGTGGTGCTCCTTGGGTCCCGCGTGCAGGTTCCGGATCTTCAGGTGGTCGCCCATGTAGCTGTGGTACACGTTCGACGGGTCCTCCGGGTGGAGCGCCTTCGTAGCCTTGCGCCCGGGATCCGGCTTCCCGTCTCCATCGCCATCGAAGTCGGCGGGGACGTCCACGAGCATGGCGGGATCGCCCACGGCCCAGGAGGAGAGGAAGAACTCCTCGTACTTGCACTCGACGCAGTCCGCCATTGGCCCCACGCCGAAGCGGTTGCCCAGGACCTCGGCGCCGATGCCTCCGGTGCCGTAGTTGATAGCGAAGGCGTCGCGCCCGCTGTGCAGCGTGTGCTCGAAGCGCGGGTCGTCGAAGATGTTGTTGAACGCCTGGATCAGGCCCGGCTCGTCATGGAAGATGACCGTCACCTCCCGGAAGGGCCGGTGCCGGTCGCGGTTGACCACCACCTGTGGGTAGGTGCCCGCCGGGAAGTTCCCCTTGTTCGGGCCCGTGATGATGGCCGTCAGGTCCGCGTGGACGATCATTGCGTTGTTGTCCGTGAGCATCTTCAGGATGGGAAGCCCGGCCCGCGGATGCCCAGCGGGGTAGATCGCGTCGAAGTTGATCACCGGGTGGCCGGCGGGCGTGCGGAGCGGGTTTCCGTTGGCGTCCTTCGCGGTGGCCAGGCTCATCTCCTCGGCGGTGAGCTGGCTGCGGTACCACTCCGCGCCCCGGGGCTCCACGTTGATCGCCCCGAAGAGCCCCTTGGAGATGGTGCCGCCGTCGCCATCCCCCCCGGTGGTCTGGAGGGTATTGTACAGGAGGAAGGTCCCCTCGCGCTCCGCGTAGAACGTGTAAGACCCACCGTCGTTGACCATCGCGACATTGTTCGTGCTGTTCTTCCCGACGAAGGAGCCGTCGTCGTCGATCGAGTTGACGGGCTGCATACCCATTGCATGGAGGAGCAGGTTCCGGGTAGCGGGCTGGTTGTCCTTGGCGGGGGAACTCAGCAGGTTCCACAACATTAGGTGCAGGCAATCGCCCACGTTCATCCGCAACGTGAGCGGACGTGGGCGCTTCCCGTCCCGCAGGCGCACGTTTCCCGCTTCCAGGCTGGTACCGCTGATCGGGACTATGTCGTTGCTGAGCGCGAACATCATCCCGGCGGGATCGTGCGCCCCCAGCCGGTTGTAGAAGATCGCCTGGTCGAGAGCCACCACCTCGGCATTGATCACCCGCTCGCAGTTCTGGCCTGACAGGACGCCGGGCAGCGACGGGATCGCGAGGATCGCCAGAGCTCCGATCCATACGTGGCCACAGCGGGGGAGCCGTTTGCTCATGGGGCCTTTCCGGGATGAGGACAGGGGACGCGTACCAGCGACGCTTCGTACGCCCCCAGGCGCGAAATGATCGATCCGCGGGGAAGTGTGCTGCGGCGGATCGTTCGGCGAAGCAGGGCAAGTGGCATTCCGCGTCGGCCCGTTCCGCGCAACCCGTTTTCCTGCTTCTCCCTGGGTGGAAACAACCAGTCCCGGTGGCACCCACCAGACTGCACATATCCTGTGCAAATCGATGTGCACGCTGCACAGGATCTGTTCGCGGGGCCCGGCGGCGGGGCTGCCAGAGCACAGCGCGTGTTCCGGTGCTCCACGGGATTCCTGGCGGCGCGGTCATGGGAGGGATAGATTGCACCCGAGGAGTTCCGGAGGAGCGTGGTTGCGCGACCGCATGTTTTGCGCTATCCTGCATCCATCCAACCGCTTACCATTACGCTCCGCCCGCGTGACCCGGCCGGCCCGTAGGCGACTTGCGGCTGTTCCCGAGGGGCAGACGTCCGCGCGGCGGATCCCTGCCACCTGCTGCATCACCCCTGCGTAGGAGGTACCCTTGCGGTCAACCCAATCGCGCGCCTGGCGGCGCCCCTCGGCAGCCCTTTTCGGCCTCGCGCTCCTGGCCGGCTGCTCGGACTCGTTGCCGACGGATCCGCGCGGCGCCGACCTTCGGCCGCGCTCGGCCGCGTCCGGCGCCGACATCGGCACCTTCACCGGCTCCATCCGCGTCGGGGTCGTGCAGCAGACCCAAAGCCTCAAGCTCGGCGGGACCGGCGAGTTCGTCGTCCGCAACAAGGCCACCGGCGGGGAACTGCTGCGCGGCACGGGCGAGGACGTCACCGTGACGCTGGAGTCTGTGCCGGTCGTGCGGAAGTTCTACTACCTCCAGGTGGCGTGCACCGGCTCCGACGCCACGCGCGACCAGTGGGTGGCGAACGCCGAGGCGGCCGGATACCACACCATCACGGAGTTCGTGCCCAGCGTCCCGTGCACCCGGCTGCGCATCGGGCGGCTTAGCGAGGCGGATTATCTGAACACCACAACCCGCGCCGCGTGGCGGGCCGAGGTCGGCGCCAAGGGGCTGAACCTCCACAACGGCGTCTCCTTCTTCGCCTACACCTTCTCCGAGGGCGAGGCGCAGTTCAAGATCCAGAGCGGCTCCGAGACGTTGTTCAGTGAGGGAGCCCCGGTGGTCGAGGCGCTCACCGGCCGCGTCCGCATCGCGGGACGGCAGTACCGCGGCACGGCGGAGGCGGGGATCAACAGCGCGGGCTCGCTCGCCGGCATCAACGAGCTGTCCATGGAGGAGTACCTGTACGGCGTCGTGCCACGGGAGCTGGGTCCGGTGGCCTACCCCGAGCTGGAGGCGCAGAAGGCGCAGGCGGTCGCCGCCCGCACCTGGGCGCTGGTCGGCTTCCGCAAGCGCCTCGCGGACGGCTACAATCTGCGCGCCACCATCGACGACCAGGTGTACGGCGGCTTCGAGGCCGAGCACCCGCTCTCCACGCAGGCCGTCGACGAGACCGCCGGCGTGGTCGCGACCTACAATGGGCGCCCCATCTCCACCTTCTACTCCTCCACCAGCGGCGGCCACACCGCCGGGTACGAGGAGTGGCTGGACCGCGCGGATCCGGTGCCCTATCTGACCGGCAAGCTGGACGCCGAGCGCGGGGCCGCCCCCGAGAACGTCCCCACCCTGGAGGTCTTCAAGCGCGCGCCCATCTCCGCCAACCTGCGCGCCTTCCACGGCGGCGACTACGAGGCGGACTGGTCCCGCTATCACCGCTGGTCGTTCGAGTGGACCAACGAGGAGATGAGCCGGCTCCTTTCCATGACGTACGGCCCGGTCGGCAAGGTGCTCGCCATCAACGTCCTGGAGCGCGGGCCCTCAGGGCGCGTCCTGAAGATCGAGTACGTAACGGAGAAGGACACCTTCACGAGCACCCGCAACGGCATCCGCTCGTCGCTGAAGTTCATCAACGCCAGAGGGAACCCCGAGGGCATCCTCAGCACGCTCTTCTTCATCGAGCCGGTGCACGACCCTCGGACCAAGGAGCTCGCCGGCTTCAAGGCGTACGGCGGGGGCTGGGGCCACGGGGTCGGGATGTCGCAGACGGGCGCCGTCGGCCGCGCCGAGAAGGGGGCCACCTACGAGGAGATCCTGAAGTTCTACTACACCGGGATCGAGCTGCAAAAGCGGTACTGAGCGCCGCGCTCAGCTGAACGGCCGTCGAGGGCCCGGCACCTGCCGGGCCCTTTTCGTACAGCCGCCGTTCGTGCTCGACGGCTCCAAGTCCACCCGCGCCTTCGGGGTCGCCGCGACGCCGCACGCGGAGGGGGTCCGCCGCACCCTGGAGTGGTACCGGGCGCGTCCGGGGAAGACGGGCTGAACCGCTGGCCCTCCCGTGTGCTCTCCCCCTGGTACGACAATCGCAACTCGCCCTCGCCTGCTTCGGAAGGAAGCCCACGTCCAAGACAGGGGGGAGAGATGCAGCTTCAGGACAGGGTCGCGCTCATCACCGGGGCCGGGTCGGGGATCGGCAAGGCCACCGCGGTGTTGATGGCGAAGGAGGGCGCGAAGGTGGCCGCGCTCAGCCGCACCGAGGAGGAGCTGGAAGAGACGGTGCGCGAAGTCGAGGCGTGCGGCGGGGAGGGGATGGTGATCACCGCGGACGTCTCGAAGGCCGGGGACATGGAGCGCGCCATCCGGGAGGTGGTGGAGAGGTGGGGGCGGCTGGACGTGGTGTTCGCCAACGCGGGCGTGAACGGCGTGTGGGCGCCCGTCGAGGAGCTGGAGGTGGACGAGTGGGAGAAGACCATCGCCATCAACCTGACCGGCACCTTTCTGACCCTGAAGTACGCGGTGCCGCACCTCAAGAAGCAGGGCGGCTCCGTGATCGTGAACGCCTCCGTGAACGGCACGCGCGTGTTCAGCAACAGCGGCGCGACGGCGTACGCCTCCTCCAAGGCCGGGCAGGTGGCGATGACCAAGATGCTGGCGCTGGAGCTGGCCCGCGCGCGGGTGCGGGTGAACGTGATCTGCCCCGGCGCCATCGACACCGAGATCGACGAGAACACCGAGCGCCGCAACCTCGAGGGGATCGGCGTGCCGCAGGAGTTCCCGGAGGGGCCGCACCCCCTGCGCGGGAAGCCCGGGACCTCGCAGCAGGTGGCACAGCTGGTGCTGTTCCTGGCCTCGGACGCCTCCAGCCACGTGACGGGGACGGAGGTGTGGATCGACGGCGGCGAGTCCCTGCTGGGGCTCAAGGGGTAAGGGACCGTGAAGATACTACTCGTCTCGGACGACCGGATCCGGCTGGAGGGGAAGGCGGGGCCCATGACCATCGAGGCCGACTCCCCCGAGACGGCCTACTCCCCCTTCCACATGCTGGCCAGCAGCCTGGCGACCTGCACCTTCTCCGTGCTCGCCTCGTGGGGGACCCACGCCAAGCTCCCGGTGGACGACCTCGCCGTGGAGGTGGGGTGGACCTTCGTGGAGGACCCGCACCGTGTGGGGAGCATGTCCGTGGAGGTGGACTGGCCCTCGCTCCCCGCGGAGCGGCAGGGCGCGGCGAAGCGCGTGGCGGCGCTCTGCACCGTCAAGAAGACGCTGGAGCACCCCCCCGAGGTCGTCACCACCGTGGGCGGCGCATGAGCTTCCCCGTCGTCCACTTCGTCTACGGCGGGGTCGCAGCCCCGGCCGCGGGGGCGGCGCGCCCCTACACCGTGGTGTACGACGGCGTCTGCAAGGTCTGCAACCGGCTCGTCGGCGTGCTGCGGGCGTGGGACCGGCCCGGGATGATCGAGGTGGTCCCCTTCCAGAACACCACCGTGCTCGACCGCTTCCCCTGGATCCCGCCCGAGGCGTACGCGGAGGCGATGCAGCTCGTCGGCCCCGGCGGGCAGACGTGGCAGGGGGCGGCCGCCATCGAGCAGCTCCTGAAGGTGCTCCCCCGGGGCGGACTGCTGGGGTGGGTGTTCGGGATTCCCTTCGTCGGCGGGCTGGCCGACCGCTTCTACCGCTGGTTCGCAAAGAACCGCTACCGCTTCGGCTGCGGCGAGCACTGCGCGTCGCGCCCGCTCCGGGTGGACTTCGGCGAGGGCGCGGGCTGACCCGCCCCCGTCCTGCTTGTCCGCCCCCTCGGCGGACGCTATACTTTCGCCCCGCCCGGCACGCCTCCCGACCGCCGGAAACTCCACGCGCGCACGCTCCGTAGACCGTCGGGGGGACCCCGTCTGCTCCCGTACGCTCACCGCTCCCGGCTCCGCCCGTGACCCCTTCTCCGGAACACAGCGACAGCGGCCCGCCCGTGATGGGCCGCGAGTGGATCGTGGAGGCGCACGGCTGCCGCCCGGCCGCGCTGGCCCATCTGCCGACGCTGCAGGCGCTCTTCGCGCGAATGGTGGAGGAGCTGGGCCTCCATCCCGTCGCGGAGCCCGTCTGGCACGCCTTCCCGGGGCCCGGCGGGATCACCGGGCTCTGCGCGCTGGCGGAGTCGCACCTGGCCTGCCACACCTTCCCGGAGCACGGCTCCATCTGCCTGAACCTGTTCTGCTGCACCCCGCGCCCGGAGTGGGACTTCCCCGCCCGGCTCGGTGAGCTGCTGGGCGCGGACTCCGTGGAGGTGCGCGCCCTGGACCGCCCCTACGCCGCCCCCGTCCCCGCCCCATGAGCGGCCCGGTCTCCAACTGCCCCAGCTGCGGCGGCCCGGTGCAGTTCCGCTGGGCCGGCGCGGTGCAGACCGTCTGCGAGTACTGCAGCTCCATCCTGGTCCGCCACGACCTGGAGCTCGAGTCCGTGGGGAAGAAGTCGCTCCCGCCCCCCACCACCTCGCCCATCCGGGTGGGGACGCGCGGCCGCTACCGGGACCGCCCGTTCGAGGTCACGGGCCGCATCGTCTACGAGTACGAGCGCGGCGGGTGGAGCGAGTGGCACCTGGCCTTCGGCGACGAGAGCAGCGGGTGGCTCTCCGACGCCATGGCGGAGTACGCCGTCTCGTTCCTGGACCCGGATCCCGGCCCCCTCCCCCGCCCAGACGAGATCGGTCGCGGGCAGGCCTTCCAGTGGGGGGGGACAGAGTACCGGGCCACGGCGGTGACCCGGGCGCGCTACACGGGGGTGGAGGGGGAGCTCCCCTTCGAGTACTGGGACAAGGAGCTGGTCCCCTTCGTGGACCTGAAGTCGGAGGACGGGGGCTTCGCCACGCTCGACTACAGCGAGCCGGAGCCGCTCCTCTTCCGCGGCGAGTACGTGCCCTGGGACGACCTGCGGCTCACCGAGCTGCGCGAGCCGGAGACCCGGCGAGTCTCCGGGGTCCGCGCGCTCAACTGCCCCAAATGCGGCGCGGGAGTCACCATCCGCGATCCCGAGCACGCGCTGAACGTGGTGTGCGGGTCGTGCAGCTCGGTGCTGGACGCGAAGTCGCCCTCGCTGAAGGTGCTGCAGACCTTCAAGGCCCGGCGGAAGGTGCAGCCGCTGATCCCGCTGGGGACCGAGGGGACGTGGAAGGGCGAGCCATACCAGGTGCTCGGCTTTCAGCAGCGCACCATCCGCGTAGAGGGGACGGACTACTCCTGGCGCGAGTACCTGCTCCACAACCCGCGGCAGGGGTACCGCTACCTCACGGAGTACGACGGCCACTGGAACGACGTCATCCCCCTGAAGACCCTCCCCAAGCAGGGCCGCGCCAAGGGGCACCCGGTGGCGCACCTGCACGGGGAGACGTTCAAGCACTTCCAGAAGGCCGAGGCGAAGACCACCTACGTCCTGGGCGAGTTCCCCTGGGAGGTCCGCTTCGGCGACACGGCGACCACGAGCGACTTCATCGCGCCGCCGCGCATGCTCTCCGCGGAGACCACGGAGGGCGAGACCACCTGGTCGCTCGGAGAGTACACCCCCGGCACGAAGATCTGGGAGGCGTTCCGGGCCCCGGGGAAGCCGCCGCGCCCCAAGGGGGTGTACGCGAACCAGCCCTACCCGCACGCGGGGCGCGCGGGGGCGTACTGGAAGGGGTTCGGGATCCTCTTCCTGCTCTGGCTGGTGTTCGCCGTCTGGCGGATGGTGGTGGGCTCGGACCGGTTGCTCGTCGAGCAGTACCGGTACGTCCCGGGCGTCCCCGACGTGGAGGTGGCGGTCACGCAGCCCTTCGAGCTGACCGGCCGCCCGGCCGCACTGGGGGTGGACGTGCAGACCGACCTCGCCAACAACTGGGTCTACTTCAACTACGCGCTCATCGAGCAGGAGTCGGGGCGCGCGACGGAGTTCGGGCGGGAGGTGAGCTACTACTTCGGCCGGGACGGCGGGGAGGACTGGACCGAGGGATCCCGCTCCGACGAGGCGCGCGTCCCCGCCGTGCCGCCCGGGCGCTACGTGCTGCGGATCGAGCCGGACGGCCCGGCCCCCGTGAGCTACACCATCCGCGTGTACCACGACGTGCCGAGCCTGGGCTTCTTCCTGGCCGCCCTGCTGGTGCTGGCGGTCCCCCCGGTGCTCTCCCTCCTGGGCGGCGCGTGGTTCGAGACCACCCGCTGGCAGGAGAGCGACTACGGCTCGGAGGACGACGAGTGATGGGACCCAGGCTCTACTTCGTCTTCGGGCTGGCGGTGCTGGCCCTGCTCGGCTACGCGGAGTACCGCGGGTGGAGCATGCTGCGGACTAACGAGGTCCGGAACGTTACCCCAACGGTGCGCGACAACCCCGGCGCGTACCGCCCCCACTACTACGGCTCGGGACGCTACGTCGGCGGAAAGTGAGAGCTTCGACATGAACGAACAGCTCGCGCAGGGCCTCCTCGCCGCCGCGGTCTACGCGGTGCTCGGCATCCTGATCTTCGTGGCGGCGCTGGTCGCCGTCGACCGGATGACGCCGGGAACGCTCTGGAAGGAGATTATCGAGGAGCACAACACGGCGCTCGCGGTGATGATGGCCGGGATCGCCATCGCCCTCTCGATCGTGATCGCCGCGGCGATCCTGTAGGCCCCCTCTCCCCCCGGCCCCCTCTCCCCCGCAAGCGGGAGAAAGGGGGAGCACGACAAAAGCCCCTCTCCCGCTTGCGGGGGAGGGGTTTGGGGAGGGGCCTGCCCCGGCCGTTTGGCCTGGCTCCGGAGCGGCCCCACATCGGCAAACCACCCCACGGCAGGCACAAGCAGTTGCACCTGGCACTCTTCATCACCGTACTGCTGATCGCGGCGTGCGGCCTGATCTACGAGCTCGTGGCGGGCGCCCTGGCGAGCTACCTGCTCGGGGACAGCGTCACCATGTTCTCGACGGTGATCGGGACCTACCTGTTCGCCATGGGGATCGGGAGCTGGCTCTCGCGCTTCGTAACGCGGGGGCTGGCGGCGCGCTTCGTGGCCGTGGAGCTGATGGTGGCGGTCGTGGGCGGCTTCTCCTCCACGCTGCTCTTCCTGGCCTTCGCGTACACGGACTCCTTCCGCTTCCTGCTGTACGCGCTGGTGCTCGCCATCGGGACCATGGTGGGGCTGGAGATCCCGCTGCTCATGCGCATCCTGCGCGACCGGTTCGCGTTCAAGGACGTGGTGGCGAACGTCCTCACGTTCGACTACCTGGGCGCGCTCGGCGCGTCGCTCCTCTTCCCCATCCTCCTGGTCCCGCAGCTCGGCCTGGTGCGCTCGGCGCTCGCGTTCGGGATCGTGAACGCGCTGGTGGCGCTCTGGACCACGCACCTGTTCCGGGAGATGCTGGGGGCCAGGCGCATCCTGCAGGCGGGGTGCGTCGCCGTGCTCGCGCTGCTCACGGCGGGGATGGTCGGGGCGGAGCGCATCACCCGGCTAGCGGAGCGCCAGGTCTACGCGGACGAGGTGGTGTTCTCGCGCAACTCGCCGTACCAGCGCATCGTGCTCACGGCGTGGAAGGACGACCTGCGCCTCTTCCTGAACGGGCACCTGCAGTTCTCCTCGCGCGACGAGTACCGCTATCACGAGGCGCTGGTGCACCCCGGGCTGGCGGCGCTCCCCGGCGCCCGCCGCGTGCTGGTGCTGGGCGGCGGCGACGGGCTGGCGGTCCGCGAGGTGCTGCGCTACCCCGGCGTGGATCAGGTCACGCTGGTGGACCTGGACCCGGAGGTGACGCGCATCTTCGCCGAGCACCCGGAGCTCACCCGGCTGAACGGGCGGTCGCTCAAGGACCCGCGGGTGCGGGTGGTGAACGCGGACGCGGCGGTGTGGCTGCGGGAGAACCGCGAGATGTTCGACTTCGTGGTCGTGGACCTCCCCGACCCCTCCAACTACGCGGTGGGGAAGCTGTACACCACGGCATTCTACCGCATGCTCCAGGGCCACCTGAGCCGCGAGGGGCTGGTGGTGGTGCAGAGCACCTCGCCGCTCTTCGCCCGCACCGCGTACTGGAGCATCGTGGAGACGCTGCGCGCCTCCGGGCTCCGCGCCTGGCCGTACCACCTGTACGTCCCCTCGTTCGGGGAGTGGGGGTTCGTCCTGGCCGGGCGCGGCGACTTCGCCCCCCCGACGGCGCTCCCGGGCGGCCTGCGCTTCCTCACGCCCACCGTGCTCCCGCAGATGTTCGACTTCCCGGCCGACATGCTCCCGGTGCCGGCGGCGGCCAACCGGCTGGACGACCAGGTGCTGGTGCGCTACTACGGGCAGGAGTGGAAGGAGATCGAGCGGTGACGCTCTCCCGGCGCGACTTCCTCGCGGCCACGGGGAGCCTGGCCGCGGCGGCGCTGGTAGGGTGCGCGCCCAAGACGGACCGCCCGCTCGCCGGCGGCTTCGTGGACGACGGCGGCGCGCGCGGGCACCGCCTCCGCGACCGCACCCCCTTCCCCGCCCCGCGCCGCACGGAGCGCGTACCGGTGGTGGTCGTGGGCGGCGGGATCGCGGGGCTCTCCGCCGCCTGGTGGCTGGAGCGGCGGGGGATGCGCGACTTCGTGGTGCTGGAGATGGAGGACCTCCCCGGCGGCAACGCGCGCTGGGGGGAAAACGAAGTCTCCGCCTACCCGTGGGCGGCGCACTACGTCCCTGTCCCCGGCCCGCGGGCGGCGCACGTTCGCGAGCTGTTCACGGAGCTGGGCGTGCTGCAGGACGGCGCCTGGGACGAGACGATGCTCGCCTTCTCGCCGGAGGAGCGGGTGTTCCGCTGGGGACGGTGGCACGAGGGGCTGGAGGAGACCGTCGCCGACACCGCCGCCGGCCGCGCCGAGCTCCGCCGCTTCCACGAGGAGGTGGACGGCCTTCGCGCGAGCGGCGAGTTCACGATCCCCTCCTCGCTCGGGCGGCGCCCCTCCGCGCTGGACGGCGTCTCCTTCGCGCGGTGGCTGGACGAGCGCGGCTTCCGCTCCCCCGCCCTGCGCTGGTACGCGGACTACGCCTGCCGCGACGACTACGGCGCGCGGGCCGCGGACACCTCGGCCTGGGCCGGGATCCACTACTTCGCCGCGCGCGAGCCGGACGAGGAGGGCCCGCTCACCTGGCCGGAGGGGAACGGCTGGATCGTCCGCCGCCTCCTGGAACGCCTGGGATCGCACGTCCGCACCGGCGCGCTGGTGCACCGGGTGGAGCGGCGGGGCGTCGGCGCGCGCGTCCTGGCCGGCGACACGGAGTACCTGGCGGACGCGGTGGTCTTCGCCGCCCCCTCCTTCCTCGCCTCCCGGCTGGTGGAGGACGCCCCCGCGGCCGACTTCACCTACTCCCCCTGGCTCACCGCCAACCTGACGCTCGACCGCCTCCCCGACGAGCGCGGCGCCCCCCCCGCCTGGGACAACGTCCTCTACGACTCCCCCTCGCTGGGCTACGTGGCCGCCAGCCACCAGTCGCTCCGCACCCACCAGGACGCCGCGGTCTGGACGTACTACCTCGCCCTTTCGGACGCGCCGCCCGCCGAGGCCCGCCAGGTGCTCCTGCGGCGGAGCTGGCGCGACTGGGCGGAGGCGATCCTGGCCGACCTGGAGCGGGCGCACCCCGACCTGCGCCGCTGCGTCTCCCGGATCGACGTGATGCGGATGGGACACGCGATGGTGCGGCCCACGCCGGGGTTCCTGTCCTCCCCCGCGCGCCGGGCGCTGGACGAGGCGGACGGGCCGGTGTTCTACGCCCACTCGGACCTGAGCGGGCTGTCGCTGTTCGAGGAAGCGCAGGACCGGGGGATCACCGCTGCGCAGCGGGTGCTGGAGCGGATCGGGCGGTGAGGCTGTGACTGTCTCGCGAGGGCGGTCGGGGGCGGGGTAGTCTCCGGAAGAAGTGAACTCGCTTCGCTCAGACATCCACTTCTTCCTCCGACCACCCCCACCCCCTCCCTGCGACCCTCTCCGCGAGGTGCCGAACGGCAATTGAAGTGCTCCCCTCTCCCGCTTGCGGGGGAGGGGCCGGGGGAGGGGGCCGCCGCCGACTCGCTCCGATGCCGCGGCTGACAAAAAGCCCTCCCCCAGAATTGGAGGAGGGTGGCGAGCCTAAAGCGAGCCGGGTGGGGGCCCCTCCGGGTGGGGGCCTCCGGGTGGGGGCCTACAGCGAGAACCGCAGCCCCACGTCGGCGGTGACGATCGCGACCGGCTCGTCGCCGCTCGACGTCGAGGCGGTGTAGCGCGTGTAGCCGACCCCGGGCGTGAGCGTCAGGCGGCTCCCCAGCGGGATCCCGATCCCCGCGCCGGCCCCGATCCCGAAGGCCGCGTCCGCGCTCTCGCTCCCGCGGGAACCGGTCCCCTCCAGCGTGTGCATCACGGCCCCGCCCCGCACCCAGAGGCCCGCCGGGAGCCGCACGCGCACCCCGGCGTCCAGCCCCCGGGAGGTGAAGGTGGGGTTCGCGCCCACGCAGAACCCTTCGTCGCATCCGAAGCGGACCAGGCTGTACCCGGCGTACGCGGCCAAGCCGGGGCGGAAGGCGTAGGACAGCGCCGCGCTCCCCGCCGGCTGCGGGACGAGCTGGAAGCCGGCGGCGGTGGCGCCGTACGATCCCGCTCCCGCGCCGCCGCGAAGCTCCAGGGCGAGCTGGGCGGAGGCAGGGGTGGCGGCCAGGAGCGCCAGCGGGGCGAGCGCGGCGGCGAGGGCGGTTCTCATGCGGCGTCTGGGTGGGCGAGGGGGCGGATCACTGCACCCGGAGGGTGCTGCGGGTGGTGCGGACGCCGTCGGAGAAGAGGACTTCCAGCTCCGGGGAGCGGGTGCGGAGCGCCGCCCCGCCGTCGCGCGCGAAGGAGAGCACCTCGCCGGTGCGCGGATCGCGGACCAGCGCCATCCGCCGGTCGCCGTCGCGCCATTCCAGCCGCACCTCCCCGCCCGAGCGGCGGCGCAGCGTCGCAC
>DASYWD010000227.1 GCA_035936415.1 Longimicrobiaceae bacterium | reverse complement strand
GGACGGGGCGAAGCAGCTCCCGGCCGCCCCGGGCGCGGCGCAGGCGGAGCGCGACGCCACCGCCGCCCAGATCCTGGAGCGCGTGGAGCGCACCCATGCCGGCGTCCGGTCCATGCAGGCGGACTTCGTGCAGGACCTGAGCGTCCCGCTCCTGGGCACCAGCCAGAGGAGCAGCGGCAAGCTCTACCAGCGCCGGCCGGACCGGTTCCTGATGAAGTTCTCGGACCCGGCGGGCGACGTGATCGTGGCGGACGGGCGCAGCTTCTGGATGTACTATCCGAGCAACGACCCCAAGCAGGTGATGAAGACCTCCATCGCCGAGGGGCGCGAGCAGGTGGACCTGCACCAGCAGTTCCTGAGCAATCCCACCGCGCGCTACAACGCGACGCTGGACGGAGAGGAGACGGTGGACGGCCACCGCACGCACGTGCTCACGCTGATCCCGAAGCAGCAGTCCCCGGTGCGGAAGCTGCGCATCTGGGTGGACCGCGACGACTTCGCCGTCCGCCGCTTCGAGATGACGGAGGAGAACGAGTCGGTGCGCCGCATCGAGCTGCGCAACCTCCGCCGCAACGTCGAGCTCCCCGACGCGCTCTTCGCCTTCACCCCACCCAGGGGCGCACAGGTCTTCGAGCAGTGACGCCGCGAACGGGCGGGCCCAGCGGCCCGCCCGTTCGCTTTCCGGCTTGCTCCCCCCGCGCCGTGCCCCGTAGATTCCGCCCGCGGGACCGAGGTTCCACCCACGGGCAGAGCGAGCAAATGGCAAAGAACGCCACCTTCGACATCAGTTCGGAAGTCGACCTCCAGGAGGTCGACAACGCCGTGAACCAGGCCTCCAAGGAGGTCGCGCAGCGGTACGACTTCAAGGGCACCACCGCCGAGATCGACTTCGACCGGAAGGCGGGCACCTTCACCCTCCTCGCCGAGGACGAGTACAAGCTCACCGCGCTGGTGGACGTGCTCCAGTCCAAGCTGATCAAGCGCGGCGTGCCGATCCGCAACCTGGACTACGGCACCGTGGAGCAGGCGTTCGGCGGGAAGGCGCGGCAGGTGATCACGCTCCAGCAGGGGATCCCCACCGAGAAGGCCAAGGATATCGTCAAGGCGATCAAGGCCGGGGGGTTCAAGAAGGTGCAGGCGCAGATCCAGGAGGAGCAGGTGCGGGTGCAGTCGGCCTCCATCGACGAGCTGCAGGCGGTGATCGCCATGCTGAAGCAGCAGGACTTCGGGATCGAGCTGCAGTTCGGGAACTTCCGGTCGTAGGAGTCCTGCCCCTCCCGCGCGTGGCGGTCGGGGGCGGGGATGGTCTCCGGAAGAAGTGAACCCGAAGGGACTCGCTTGCGAGCACTCGCTACGCTCAGACATCCACTTCTTCCTCCGACCACCCCCGCCCCCTCCCTGTGACCACCTCCGCCACGGTGCCGAACTGCAGTCGCCGTTCTCCCCTCTCCCGCTTGCGGGGGAGGGGCCGGGGGAGGGGGCCTGCCGCCGACTCACCCGATGCCGACCTGACAGGAAGCCCTCCCCCAGAATTGGGGGAGGGTGGCGAGCCTAAGCGAGCCGGGTGGGGGCCCCGGGCGGGGGCCCTGTAAGCTTCAAGCACAGGATCGATGAGAGATCGCAGCAGGTCCGCGGAGTGGTTCCAGCGCGCGCAGGAGGTCACCCCCGGCGGGGTCAACTCCCCCGTCCGCGCCTTCAACGCGGTGGGAGGGGAGCCGTTCTTCGTCGCGCGCGGCGAGGGAGCGCGCATCTGGGACGTGGACGGAAACGAGTACCTGGACTACGTCCTTTCCTGGGGGCCGCTGATCTTCGGGCACGCGCACCCGGTGCTGGTGGAGGCGGTTCGCGAGGCGGCGCTGCGGGGTACCTCGTATGGAGCGCCCACGTCGGCGGAGGTGGAGCTGGCGGAGGCGGTGCGCGGCTTCGTGCCGTCCATGGAGCGGGTGCGCTTCGTCAACAGCGGCACCGAGGCCACCATGTCGGCCATCCGGCTGGCGCGCGGCTTCACCGGCCGCCCCATGGTCCTCAAGTTCGAGGGGTGCTACCACGGGCACGGCGACTCTTTCCTGGTGAAGGCCGGCTCCGGCGTCGCCACCCTGGGCCTCCCCAACTCCCCCGGCGTGCCCGAGGAGCTTTCGAAGCTCACCCTCACTGCTCCCTTCAACGACATGGAGGCGGTGGCCGAGGTGTTCCGGGCGCATCCGGGGCGGATCGCCGCCGTGATCATGGAGCCGGTGGTCGGCAACGCCGGGTTCCTCGCGCCGGTGGACGGATTCCTGCAGGAGCTGCGGCGCATCACGGAAGAGGACGGGGCGCTCCTCGTCTTCGACGAGGTGATGACCGGCTTCCGGGTCGCGCCGGGCGGAGCGCAGGAGCGCTTCGGCGTTCGGCCGGACCTCACCACGCTGGGGAAGGTGATCGGCGGGGGGCTCCCGGTGGGCGCGTACGGCGGGCGCCGCGACGTCATGGAGCGGATCGCGCCGGTGGGCCCCGTCTACCAGGCGGGGACGCTCTCCGGCAACCCGCTGGCGATGGCCGCGGGGCTGGCGCAGCTCCGCATGCTGCGCGAGACGGACCCGTACCCGGAGCTGGAGCGCCGGACCGCGCGCCTGGTGGAGGGGCTCCTCGCCAGCGCCGCGGAGGCGGGCGTCCCCGCCACCGGCGGGAGCTTCGGCTCCATGTGGGGCACCTTCTTCACCGAGGGCCCGGTGCGCGACTTCACCGACGCGAAGCGCTCCGACGTGGCGCTGTTCCGGCGCTTCTTCCACGCGTGCCTGGAGCGCGGGGTGTTCTTCGCGCCCTCCGCCTTCGAGGCGGGCTTCCTTTCCACCGCACACACCGATACGGATGTCGAGGAGACCATCGGCCGCGCCCGGGAGGCGCTTCGTGCCGCGCTTGCGTAGCGTACCCGCGGTCGCCGCGGCGCTCCTGCTCGGGGCGTGCGTCCCGCGCACCGTGCCCCCCACCGTGCCGCCTCCGCCGCCCGCGCAGCCGCCGACCATCGTGATCCCGGCGGAGCCGCCGCTCGCCATCACGGAAGCGCCGCCGGTCCGCGTCGGGATCCTGGTGGACACCCCGCGCGTGGAGATCGTGGCCACCGCGCCCCTGACCATCTCCAGCACCGCCTCCGAGACCACGGTGGGGCGCGCGGCGGCCGGGGAGAGGCTGACGGTGGCCGCGGCTCCCGGCGGACGGCTCCGCGTCACCGGGAGCACGGGGGCCGAGCTGGCCTCTGCGCCGGGGCCGCTCCTCTTCCGTTCCCAGGGCGACGGGATGATCACCCTCGGCGGGAAGCCCTACCGCGGCGACGTCCTGGTGCAGTCCAGCACCTCCGGGAAGGTCACGGCGGTCAACGTGGTCGACATGGAGACGTACCTGCTGGGCGTGGTCCCCTTCGAGATCGGCAAGGTGGGGCCCGAGCTGCTGGAGGCCGCCAAGGCGCAGGCGGTCGCCGCGCGCACCTACGCAATCCGGTACCTGGGCCGGCGGGAGCAGCTCGGGTTCGACGTGTTCGCCACGGTGCAGGACCAGGTGTACGGCGGCGCCTCCGGCGAGCACGAGCCGGTCTCCCGCGCCGTCCGCGAGACCGCGGGGGAGATCCTCACCTACCGCGGGGAGCCCATCGAGGCCTACTACCACTCCACCTGCGCCGGGCAGACCGCCGCCATCGAGGAGGTGTGGAACGAGCGCCCCGTACCGTTCCTCGTCTCCGTGGTGGACGTGGACCCGGCCACCGGCGAGGCGTACGACCGCAGCTCCAGCCGCTTCCGCTGGACCCAGCGGTGGACGGCGGAGCAGATCAACTCCATCCTGGCGCGCACGCTGCGCGACTCGCTCCCGCGCGGGGTCGCCTCCGTGGGCGAGGTGCGCGACATGCGCGTGCTGGAGCGCACCCCGTCCGGCCGCGTCCGCACCATGCGGATCGAGACCACCAACGGGACCTTCACCGTGGGCAGGGACCGGGTCCGCTGGATCCTCCTGACCCCGGCGGGCGTGCCGCTCAACAGCTCCAAGTTCGACGTGGAGGTGGTGCGCGGCCCGGGCGGCCGGGTGACCGAGGTGGTGGCGACGGGCGGCGGGTGGGGGCACGGGATCGGGATGTGCCAGGTAGGGGCCATGGGCCGGGCGCGCGCCGGGCAGGACTACCGCACCATCCTGGGGACGTACTACCCGGGAACCCGCATCCGCGACCTGTACTGACCGCCTCGACCGGACCGGACCGACCGACGATGCGACACCTCGTGCCGCTGGCAGCGCTCGCCCTTCTCGCCTCCCCCGCGCTCGCGGCGGGGCAGAGCCTGGAGGACTACGACTACGAGAACCTGGAGTTCCGCGGCGTCGGCGCCGAGGTGGGGTACATCCTCCCCGCCCGCGTCGAGCCCGCCGCGGCCTTCGGGATCCGCGCCGACCTGGGTTACCTGGGCCCCGGCGTGCGCATCGTGCCTCGCGCCTCCTTCTGGTCCTCGCGCCTGCGCGAGGAGGAGGTGGAGGAGCTCCGCGGGAAGCTGCTCGGCCTCTGCCGCGAGCCGCTGGCCGACTGCCTGCGCGAGCTGGGGGAGATCCGGGTCAGCGACCTGGTCCTCGGCGTGGACGCGCACTACACCTTCGGCAGCGACGGAGTCCTCCCCTACGCCGGGGTGGGGACGGCGCTCCACCTCCTCAACGGCCGTGGCGAGGCCATCAACGGGACTTTCGTGGAAGACCTCCTGGACGCCATCGCCCCCGGGGTGGAGCTGGTGGGCGGCATCGAGCTCCCCTTCGGATCCGCGCTCCGCGTCTTCGCGGAGGCACGCGGGACGCTCTCCAGCGACGTGAAGTACGCCGGCCTCAGCCTGGGTGGAAGCTGGCGCTTCCCGTCGCCCCCCGTCCGCGGCGCCACCCCGGGAGGTGTCCGATGAGCCCCACGCGCCCGCCGGTCCGCGTCGCCGTCCTGGGCACCGGGAAGATCGCCCAGGTGGTGCACCTCCCCATCCTGCACCGCATGCGCGGGGTGGAGCTGGCGTCGGTGGTGGACACGGACGCCAACATGGCGCGGGCCATCGCGGGGCGCTTCGGCGCCGTTGCGCCGCGCTCGCAGGACGAGGTCTGGACGGACGAATCCATCCAGGCGGTCGTGATCTGTACGCCCAGCCACCTGCACGAGCAGCACGTGGTGGAAGCGCTCCAGGCCGGGAAGCACGTGCTCTGCGAAAAGCCGCTGGCGCTCACCGCGGAGGGGGTGGAGCGGATCCTGGCCCAGGAGGGCGCGGACGACCGCCTCCAGGTGGCGATGAACCAGCGCTTCCGCCCGGACGCCGTGGCGCTCAAGTCGTTCGTGGCCGGCGGGGAGCTGGGGGAGGTGTTCTACCTGAAGGCGGGGTGGCTGAACCGCTCCGTGGTGTCGCGCCGGAGCTGGCGGCAGCGCCGGGCGCAGGGGGGCGGCGCGCTGATGGACCTGGGCGTCCAGATGCTGGACCTGGCGCTCTGGCTCCTGGACTACCCCGAGGCCGAGCGGGTCACCGCCCACACGCACCGCGCCGCCGGCGCAGAGGTGGAGGACTCCGCGGCGCTGATGCTCCGCCTCAAGGGGGACCGGCTGATCGGCATCGAAGTGACCTCCAACCTGCTCGCCGAGCGCGACCGGCAGTTCCTGCACCTGATGGGGTCGGCGGGCTCCGGCTCGCTCTCGCCGCTCGGCGTCTTCAAGGACATGGAGAGCGGGCTGGTGGACGTCACGCCCCCCCTGGCGCCGGGGCGGGAGAACCTCTTCACCGCGTCGTACCGGCAGGAGCTGCAGTACTTCGTGGACGTGGTGCGCGGGGAGCGGCAGGCGGAGCGCCCCGGCGAGCACGTCGCGCTCATGCGGATCCTGGCCGCGGCGTACCGGTCCGCCGAGGAGCGGCGGGAGGTCTCGCTCTGACCCGATCCGGGGTGCGCTGGTATCCGACTTGCTCCCGTCCGGTGCCATGAAGACACCTGCAGACCCCCCGCCTCCGGCCGGCGGGGGGCCGGACCCCTTCCCGGAGCCATCATGTCGGACGTCAAGGAGCTGATCGACGGTCTCAACGAGGACCTCGCCGCCGAGTACCAGGCGGTGATCATGTACCGCACCTACGCCGCCCTGGTCACGGGGCCGTCCCGCCAGGAGCTGCGCGGCTTCTTCGAGAGCGAGATCCCCGACGAGCTGGCCCACGCCGCCTTCCTGGCCGACAAGATCGTCGCCCTGGGCGGCACGCCCGTGGTCGCCCCCGCGCCGGTTCCGATCGCCAAGGACAACCGGGAGATGCTGGAGAACGCCCTCCAGGGCGAGGTGGACACCATCGAGCGGTACACGCGCCGGATCGAGCAGGCGGAGAGGGCCGGGGAGATCTCCATCAAGATCCAGCTCGAGGGCCTGATCGTCGACGAGAGCAACCACCGCGACGACATTCGCCGCATGCTCATCGACTGGAGGTAGCGGCTCGATAAATCCCGTGACTCTGCGTTGCAGCTCGTCGGGTCTCCCTGCGGCGTACATGAAGTACGCCTCGGTCGCCCCTCCTCACGCGCCTTGATTCACGGGATTTCTCTTCGCCGGGTACCGACCCGGATCCACCCGCGGGTTGCCCGCAAGTGCCCCCGTGGCTATATTTGCGGGATTGATACAATCCCACCGGCGCGTTCCGGTGGCAGCTTCGTCACCGAAAAAGCTGGGGCGTCATGAAGCCGGACATCCATCCCGAATACAAGACCGCCACGGTGCACTGCGCCTGCGGCAACAACTTCCAGACCCGCTCGACCACCGAGGACATCCACGTCGAGGTCTGCTCGTCCTGCCACCCGTTCTTCACGGGCAAGCAGAAGCTGATGGACACCGCGGGGCGCGTCGAGAGGTTCCGGCAGCGGTACGCCGGCACGGAAGCGGCCAAGTAACCAAGGAGCCGGGGCCGACGCCCCGGCTCTCTCGCTTGTGACGTGATGGACGACCGTATCCGGGAGATCGAGCGCAGGCACGAGGAGCTTTCCCAGCGCCTCGCCGACCCCCAGGTCCTCGCCGACTCGAAGCGCCTCCGCGACCTTTCGCGCGAGCACACCCACCTCTCGCAGATCGTCGAGACGGCGGGGCGGCTCCGCCGCGCGCAGGAGGAGCTCGCCGGTGCGCACGCCCTTCTCGAGGAGGAGGGCGACGCCGACATGCGCGCCCTCGCCGCAGCCGAGGCGGAGTCGCTTTCCGCCGAGGTGGAGCGGCTGGACGAGGCGCTGCGCCTCCTGCTCGTCCCCCGCGACCCGCTGGACGACCGCGACGCCGTCGTGGAGATCCGCGCCGGGACGGGCGGCGACGAGGCCGCGCTCTTCGCGGGCGACCTGCTGCGCATGTACCAGCGCTTCGCGGAGGGGCGCGGCTGGCAGGTGGAGCTGGTCTCCCTGTCCGAGGGGACCATGGGCGGCGTGAAGGACGCCGTGTTCGTGGCCCGCGGCGCCCACGCCTACGGAGACCTCCGCTACGAGTCGGGGGTGCACCGCGTGCAGCGCGTCCCGGCCACCGAGACGCAGGGACGGATCCACACCTCCGCCGCCACGGTGGCCGTGCTCCCGGAGGCCGAGGAGGTGGACGTGCAGATCGACCCCGGCGAGATCCGTATCGACGTGTTCCGCGCCTCCGGCGCCGGCGGGCAGCACGTCAACAAGACCGAGTCCGCCGTGCGCATCACCCACCTCCCCACTGGGCTGGTGGTGAGCTGCCAGGACGAGAAGTCCCAGCACAAGAACAAGGACCGCGCCCTCGGCGTCCTCCGCTCGCGCCTCCTGGACCTGCGCATCGCCGAGCAGGAGGCGGAGCGCGCCCGCGACCGCAAGCTGCAGGTGGGCACCGGCGACCGCTCGGCCAAGATCCGCACCTACAACTTCCCCCAGAGCCGCGTCACCGACCACCGGATCGGCTACACCACCCACGCCCTGCAGCAGGTGCTCGACGGCGGCCTCGACGAGCTGATCGAGCGCCTGAAGCTCGCCAGCCAGGATGAGCGCGACCGTGCCGCCTAGCGTCAGCGCCTCGATAAATCGCGCGACTCTGCGTGGGAACTGCGGTTCCCTTCGGTCACGCTGCTCGTCGGGGTTCTTCGCACGCTTCGCGTGCTCAGTCTGGGGATGCCCTGCGGCGTACATGAAGTACGCCTCAGTCGCCCCTCCTCGCGCGCCTTGATTCGCACGATTTCTCTGCGGCTAACCATCCAAGGCATTGGTGAGTAGCATCAGCGTGTCTTCGGAAGCAGAGCGTAAGGTCTGGACCGTCATGGAGATGGTCCGCTGGACGGAGGGGTACCTTAGGGAGCGCGGGTTCGAGAATCCCCGCCTCAACGCGGAGCTGCTTCTCGCCGGGACGCTGCGCCTCAAGCGGCTCGACCTCTACCTCCAGTTCGACCGGCCGCTGACCCCGGAAGAGCTGGCCGAGTTCAAGGTCCGGCTCCGGAGGCGTGCGAAGCGGGAGCCGCTGCAGTACATTGAGGGTGAAGCCGCCTTCCGCGACCTGGTCCTCCGCGTCGACCGACGCGTCCTGATCCCCCGCTCCGAGACCGAGATCCTGGTGGACACGGTGCTCGCCTGGGCACGGGGGAGGGAAGGGCTGCACGCGCTGGACGTGGGGACCGGATCCGGCGCCATCGCACTGAGCCTGGCGACCGAGGGCCCCTTCGCCCGCGTGGCCGCCACGGACGTCTCCGCCGACGCGCTGGAGGTTGCGCGCGCCAACCACGCCGCGGCGGCCCCCGCGTCGCCGGTCGAGTTCCACCACGGGCCGGTCTACGCGCCGGTTCGCGGCCAGAGCTTCGACGTGGTGGTCTCCAACCCGCCGTACGTCGGCGAGGCGGAGCGCGACTCGCTGGGCGCCGAGGTGCGCGACTGGGAGCCGGCGCTGGCGCTCTTCGCGGGCGATGCAGGGCTGGACGTGATCCGCGAGATCGTGTCCGGGGCGCCGGAGATGCTCCGGCCGGGGGGGCTGCTGGCCCTGGAGATCGGCTGGCGGCAGGCGGAGGCGGTATCCGAGCTGATTCGCGCCGCGGACGGCCTCACCGAGCCCGTGGTGCGCAGGGACCTGGAGGGGCGCGACCGGATCGTCACCGCAGAACGGGGCAACAGGGAGTGAGCATGGATGCGATGTGGGAGAGGGCGCGCGAGGTGGGCCGGCTGCTCGCGCAGACCGACGAGTACAAGGCCCTGAAGCGCGCCAACGACCGGCTCTCCGACGACCGCGAGGCGGTGACGAGGATGAACCGCCTGGCGGAGCTGCAGGACGAGCTGGCGCTCTCGCTGCACCGCGGCGCGGAGCCGTCGCAGGAGCTGCAGGACGAGTACGAGCGGCTGGTGGGGGAGATCCAGGGGAACTCCGTCTACCAGGGGCTGGTCGCCGCGCAGAGCAACTTCGACCGCGTGATGACGCGGATCAACGAGGAGATCGCGCGCGGGATCGAGGCCGGCGCGCAGAGCCGGATCATCCTCCCCTCCTGAGCCCGGACGCGAATGGGGCTTCGTAACCCCTGGGTGGAGAACACCGTCCTCGGTCTCCTGGACCCGGTGACCGACTGGCTGGTGCGCCGCGGGGTCCACCCCAATGCCATCACGACCGCGGGGTTCCTCGTCACCTGCTCGGCCGGCCTCGCCTTCCACTGGGGGAGCGTCCCCCTGGGCGGGCTGCTGGTGCTCCTGGGCGGGCTGTTCGACGTCTTCGACGGGCGGGTGGCGCGGGCCAGCGGGCTCGCCTCAGCGTTCGGCTCGTTCTACGACTCCACGCTGGACCGGATCTCCGAGGTGGTCGTCTTCCTGGGGATCCTTTCGCTGTACAACGACTACCGCGTCGAGCTGGGCGACGTGGGGATGATCTACACCGTGCTGCTGGCCATGGCCGGCTCGCTCATGGTGTCGTACACCCGCGCCCGCGCCGAGGGGCTGGGGATCGACTGCAAGGTGGGGATGATGCAGCGCCCCGAGCGGATCGTCCTCATCGGCATCGCCGCGCTCTTCTTCGGCACTCTGTGGCAGGGACTGGTGTTGAAGGGGGTGCTGATCGCCATGGCGATCCTGACCAACTTCACCGCGGTCCAGCGGATCGTCTGGGTGTACCGTTTCACGCGGGTCCCGGAGAACGCGTCGCCGACCCCGCCGGCCCGCCACGAACCGACACGCTCCAGCAACCAAGGCCAACCATGAGCAACGATATCAAGAACCCGCGCCCCGCCGGGGGCCGCCTCGGGATCCTCCTTCCCGGGCTCGGCGCCGTCTCCACCACCCTGATCGCCGGGGTGGAGCTGGCCCGGCGCGGCCTGGGCCGCCCCATCGGCAGCGTTACGCAGATGGGGACCATCCGCCTGGGCAAGCGCAGCGAGAAGCGCTCGCCCATGATCAAGGACTTCGTCCCCCTCGCCGAGCTGAACGACATCGTCTTCGGCGCGTGGGACCCGTTCCCGGACAACGCGTACGAGGCGGCGCGCAAGGCCGGCGTGCTCGACAAGCACGAGCACATCGAGCCCATCGCCGACTTCCTGAAGTCCATCGAGCCCATGCCGGCCGCCTTCGACCAGCGCTACGTCAAGAAGCTGGAGGGCGTGCACGTGAAGCCCGGCACCAGCAAGCGCGAGTGGGCCGAGGCGCTGCGTGAGGACATCCGCCGCTTCAAGGCCGAGAAGGGGTGCGACCGGCTGGTGATGGTGTGGTGCGGCTCCACCGAGGTGTTCATCCGCCCCGGCCCCGTGCACCAGTCGCTGGACGCCTTCGAGAAGGCGCTGGACGAGAACGACGACGCCATCGCCCCGAGCATGCTGTACGCGTACGCCGCGCTCAAGGAGGGCGTGCCCTACGCCAACGGCGCGCCGAACCTGTCCGTCGACTTCCCGGCCATGCTGGAGCTGGCCGCGCAGAACGAGGTGCCGGTGGCCGGGAAGGACTTCAAGACGGGGCAGACCCTGATGAAGACCGTCCTGGCGCCCGCCTTCAAGGCCCGCATGCTGGGCGTGGACGGCTGGTACTCCACGAACATCCTGGGGAACCGCGACGGCGAGGTGCTGGACGACCCGGAGTCGTTCAAGACCAAGGAGGAGTCCAAGCTCGGGGTGCTGGAGTACATCCTGCAGCCGGAGGTGTACCCGGAGCTGTACGGCAAGATCTACCACAAGGTGCGGATCAACTACTACCCGCCGCGTGGGGACGCGAAGGAGGGGTGGGACAACATCGACATCCGCGGGTGGCTGGACTACCCCATGCAGATCAAGGTGGACTTCCTCTGCCGGGACTCCATCCTCGCCGCGCCCATCGTGCTGGACCTGGCGCTCTTCCTGGACCTGGCCTCGCGCTCGGGGATGCACGGGATCCAGGAGTGGCTCTCGTTCTACCTCAAGAGCCCGATGCACGCGGAAGAGGTGTACCCGGAGCACGACCTGTTCATCCAGCAGATGAAGCTGAAGAACACGCTCCGCTGGCTCATGGGCGAGGAGCAGATCACGCACCTGGGGCTGGAGTACTACCTGGACGAGGTGGCGGAGCTCGCGGGCGTTTAGCTTCTGCGTTAGGGGCCGCTCCGGAGCCAAGCCAAACAGCGGCTTGTCTCCTGCGCGGGTCGCGGAGACCCGGGAAACAGCCCCCGGGTCTCCGCTCCGGCTCCGGGAGCCAGCCGAAACTGCCCGGCTGTCTCCCTCCGCAACGTCTTTCGGGAACGGCAGGGAACGGCGGAACAGCGGGAACGGCCCGCGCAGGCGGGCTTCGTGCCGTTGTGGCGCTGCACGCTGCGCGTGCACCGTATGAAGCAGCGGTTTCAACCGCCCGGAATATTCGGCGCCCGCCCTCACCGGCGGGCGTTTCTCGCATTGGGGGTCTCGTGAGCGCCGAATCGTTCGTCACACTCGCCGGGCCGGGGGAGGCCGACACCCGCGTCAGGGCCTCCACCTTCCACGCGCTCGCCGTGCCGGTGGAGACGGAGGAGGAGGCGCGGGCGGTGGTGGCGGGGCGGGCGAAGGAGATGTTCGACGCGGCGCACCACTGCTCGGCGTGGCGGCTGCGCGACGGGACGGGGCGCGCGAACGATGCGGGGGAGCCCTCCGGGAGCGCGGGGGCGCCGATCCTCGCCATGATCGACGGGGCGGGGGTGACGGACTGCTGCGTGGTGGTGACGCGCTACTTCGGGGGGACCAAGCTGGGAGTGGGCGGGCTGGTGCGGGCGTACGGGGAGGCCGCGGCGCTCGCGCTGGAGGCGGCGCCAAGGCGGGCGGGGATGCGCGCGGTGCGGCTGCGGGTGCGCTATCCGTACGAGCACACCGCCGCGGTCATGCGGATGCTGGAGCGCGTGGGGGCGGACGAGGTGGAGCACGGGTACGCCGAGGGAGGGAGCCTGGGCGAGGTGGAGTTCGCGGTCGGAGCGGGGGCCGAGGAGGCCGTCGCGGAGCTCCTGCGGGAGGAGACGGCGGGCTCGGTGGCGCCGGAGCGAACCGGGGAAACGGTGCTGTATCGGAACGAGATCCGGTGACCGCGGTACAGAAAGGACCGATCGGCCTTCCGGCCCCCCATTCCGGGCCTCACCGAGGGCCGCGCCGGCCACCCGTTTGGACGAAGGAATGCGCGTGACGACTCTCACCCCGGCCCGCACCCCGCGGTCCGGCCGCGGCGGGGAAGGGCCATGAGCGAGCTGGTGCTCGCCGACGTGGTCATCGACCACCTGCGGAAGCGGTACCCGTGCTACCACGAGACGGCCTACCTCTTCATCCTCTCCGGGCTCCACTACACCATCGAGCGCCTCGGCGAAACCCGCCACATCACCGGGCGGGAGCTGACCGAGGGGTGCCGCGACCTGGCGATCGAGCGGTACGGCCCCATGGCCCGCTCCGTCCTGGAGTTCTGGGGGATCCGCTCCACGCGCGACCTGGGCTCCCTCGTCTTCGCGCTGGTGGAGTGCGGCGTACTGGTCAAGCAGGAGACGGACGACCTGGACGACTTCGACGGGGTGTACGACTTCAGCCACGCCTTCGAGCGCGACTATCCCTGGGCGGCTCCCCGGGAGCTGCGCGGCTGAAGGGTCGGGCGCTCTCCTGAAGCCGCGATGTGTGGAACGGGGATTGCGGGCGGTGGCGCCCGCTACAACGGGGGCGGGCGGCGCCCCCGCGTTCGCACCTGTTGAGGGGAGGGGATGATCGATGCCGAACGAGCGCGAGTTTCCGCAGTGCCAGAAGTGCGACAAGGGCCTTCTGGTCCCCCTGTCCGACTACGGGCGGGACGGCGCCCCCATCACCTACAAGGCGTGGGTGTGCACCAACCCTGATTGCGGCTTCAACATCCGGATCGACAACGGGGAGATCAGCTTCGGACGCACAATCGGTCAGAGCTACAAGTAGGGCGGCTCGCCCTCGTGAAGACTTTCGAACGCCCACGGTACCCGCCGTGGGCGTCGCTCATCCCGGCTCCTCCTCCGCCCATGCCCGACCTCGCCCGACCCCCCGTGTCCGATGCGGACCGCGAGCGCCCCTTCGCCGCGGGCGGCGTCCCCGTGCTCACCGCCGACGAGATGCGCGCCTGGGACCGCCGCGCCATCCAGGAGCGGGGGATTCCCGAGCGCGTGCTGATGGAGGCCGCCGGCCGCGCCGCCGCGGAGGTCGTCGCCCGGCTCCACCCCGAGGGGCGCGTGGTGGCCGCCGTGGGCGGCGGCAACAACGGAGGGGACGCGCTGGTGCTCCTGCGGACCCTCGCCGCGCGGGGGCGGGAGGTCGCTGCCGTGCAGGCGGCGAGCGGGCTCCCCGACCGGGCCCTGCTCCACGACTGGGAGCTGGAGGTCGTCCCCGCCTCCGAGGCCGCGGCCGCGTTCCGCGGCGCCGAAGTCGTGGTCGACGGAATCCTCGGCACGGGGGCGAAGGGCGCTCCGCGCGCGTCGGCGGCCGAGGTGATCGAGGCGATCAACGCCTCGGGCCGCCCCGTGGTCGCGCTCGACGGACCGTCCGGGGTGGACATGACCACCGGCCGGGCGGAGGGGGCCGCCGTCCGCGCCGCGGTCACGGTGACCTTCGCCACGCCCAAGCGCGGGCTGCTGCTCTTTCCCGGCCGGGAGCTGGCAGGCCGCGTCGTCGTGGTGGAGGTCGGGTTCCCACCCCTCGCGCCGGGTGCCGCCCACGCGCGGGCCGTCACGGAAGCGTGGGTACGCGCCCGCCTCCCCCGCGTCCCCGCGAACGCG
The DNA here is from genome assembly GCA_035936415.1 of Longimicrobiaceae bacterium. Lineage (NCBI taxonomy): Bacteria > Pseudomonadati > Gemmatimonadota > Longimicrobiia > Longimicrobiales > Longimicrobiaceae > Longimicrobiaceae bacterium. Next base: position 1,141 of record DASYWD010000227.1, on the reverse strand, counting down.
CACAAGGGAACGTTGGGCACGGTGTGCGCCGTCGCCGGGCGGAGCGGGGTGGGGGGCGCAGCCGTGATGGTGGCGATGGGCGCGCTGCGGGCGGGGGCGGGGATGGTGCGCGTCGTCTCCCATGCCGACAACCGCGTGGTCCTGCAGCAGGCGGTGCCCGAGGCGCTGTTCACCGACCGTGCCTCCGGCGAGGTGGAGGACGCGCTGGGGATTGCCGACTCGATCGTGGCGGGGCCGGGGATGGGGACGGGAGAAGCCGACCTCGACCTCCTCCTCCGTGTCGCCCGAAGCGGCGACGCCCCGCTCCTCCTGGATGCGGACGCCGTGACGCTCCTCGCCCGCGAACCGGACCTGCGCGACGAGATCCGCGCTCCGCTCCTCCTTACCCCCCACCCCGGCGAAGCCTCGCGCCTGCTGGCGTGCGGGATCCCGGAGATCACCTCTGATCCGTTCGCCGCGGCGGCGGAAATCGCCGCGCGATTCCGCTGCACCGTGCTCCTGAAGGGCGCGCCGTCGCTGGTCGCCGCCCCCGGCGAGCCGACGCTGGTGAGCGTCGCGGGCCACTCCGGGATCGCCACCGGCGGGATGGGCGACACCCTCTCCGGCGTCGCGGGGGCGCTGCTGGGGATGGGATGCTCCCCCCGTGAGGCCGGGGCGATCGGCCTCTTCCTCTCCGGGCGCGCCGCGGAGATCGCCGGGCGGGGGCGCTCGCTCCTCCCGCGCGACGTGGACGCCGCGCTTCCGAATGCCTACGCCGCGCTGGCCGCCGACGAGCGCTCCGAGCTCCCGGCGGCGCTCTTCGATCTCCGGGCGGCTTACTAAAGGCTCCAGGGGCGCGGGAGTTCGCGGACCGTGGCTCTATCGCGCGGACGGTCGGAGGCGGGATGGCCTCCGGCAAAAGCCAAACTCGCTGCGCTCGAACACAAGGCTTTTTCCTCCGACCACCCCGCCTTCTCCCTGTCGGCATTTTTCCGCACCGGCCTGAACTGCCGTTGCCGTACTCCCCTCCCCCTTGCGGCTACGCATTACCCACAAGTCGAGAAGGGGGAGAACGATGGGAGCAGGAGGAGGTAAGAGGGAGGGCAGGTAGGGAGAGGAGGGAACCGAAGGCAGGAAGAGAGGTTGATGGTTGCCTGGGTGG
>DASYWD010000226.1 GCA_035936415.1 Longimicrobiaceae bacterium | reverse complement strand
GCGTACGGAAGCGCGAAGCCGGCATCCGCCCGGCGCTGCGCCGACGCGGCCGGGGCCGGGGCCGCGAGGAGCGTGCAGGTGCACAGCAGGAGGAGGATGCGGCTCATGTCGCCTGTGTCGAGAGGGAGGGCCGGGCCTCTGCCTACGGGCAGCGGAGCGCGTAGGCGGCCCTGTGCGTGAGAAAGAAGATCCTGCCGCCGTGCACCGCGAAGCCGGAGGTCACCCGCTCCTCCTGGTCGAACATCCGGCCCAGCACCGTCCCGCGCTCGCGGTCCACGATTCCGAGCCCCTGGAAGTTGTTGAAGACCGCGCCGCCGCAGACGGCGTGGTACACGCTCCCGCCCATCGCGGGGCGCGTCCTCCAGAGGACCCGTCCCGTGGCGAGATCCAGCGCGTAGACGTAGGCGTCGTTCCCGGACGCGTACGCCACCCCGCCCGCCACCACCGGCGGCGAATCCGGCCCGGCGAAGCCCGGCTCCGTGGGGGTGCGCCAGACCGTCTCGCCGGTGAAGCGGTCCACCGCGTAGAAGGCGCTCCCCTTGTGGTCGGCGGCCAGCAGGAGCCGGCCGGCGACCGTGGGAGCGCGGATGATCCCCCGCGAGTCGGTCCCCGTCCCGTTCTGGTGGCGCCAGAGCTCCCGGCCGGTGGCGCGGTCCAGCGCCGCGATCACCCCCGCGGAGTAGAACCCGTTGGGAGAGTAGTGCCGGTCGATGGAGGCGTAAACGGTGTCGCCGCTGGCCGCGACCCCCTTGACCGGGCTGTCGTGCGGCCAGTCCGCGCCCAGGCGGACCGTCCAGAGCGGGCTGCCGTCCGCGGCGTCCAGGGCATACACCCGCCGCGAGCGCGTCCCGAAGTAGACCGCGCGCTCGTCGGCGGTGCTCTGGCTGAGCGACGCGTCCGAGTCGGGGCTGAAGCGCCAGATCTCCCTCCCCGTCGCGGCGTCGAAGGCGAACGCCGTGGCCTCGGCCGCGAAGACGCGCCCGTCCCGCACCGCAAGGTGGGTGGGGATGGACTCGGTGAAGCGCGGGGTCTGCCACACCCGGGCGCCGCTCTGCACGTCGAAGGCGGCCACGCCGGTGCCGGTCACGTAGACCCGCTGGCCGTCCGTCTCGGGGACGCTGGTGGTCCCCGCGAACCTCTCCTGCACCGGTGTCCGCCAGAGGATCTCGGGGGGGCCTCCGCGCCCCCCGCCGGTCACCTCCTGGCACCCAGCCCCGGTCAGCGCGAGGCAGGAGGCCAGGATGGCCGGGGCGCCGAGGCGCCCCGACCGGGTGGAACGCAGATCCGCCACTACTGCCTCCGCGCGACGTTGAACTTGTTCGGCAGGAGGTAGTCCAGCCGATCGCGGGTCTTGGTGCTCTTGGTCTCGCCCACGTGCGACTCTCCGCCGTCGATGGGGAGCTGCTCCAGCGCGTTCGGGTAGACCTGCGACGGTCCCTGCACGATCCCGTCCGACTTCATCCCCGGCGCGGTCATCCGGTCCCACCACCGGTCGGTCGAGTCCATGGTGCGGTGGGCGGTGCCGCACGCCTGCGTCAGCCAGAACTGGCCGAAGAAGATGGAGGCGTAGTTGCAAACCCTGAGCCCCTGGTACGTCCACTCCGTGTAGCGCACCCAGCTCGGGCCGTTCACGTGGTCCCCCATGTCCCCCATCAGCCGCATGGGCATCCACCGCTTCTTCGGGTAGTGCTGGATCCCGTAGCGGGCGAAGCCCTCGTGCTGCGAGTTCAGGTGGCTCACCGACGGGCTGTTCGGCTGCAGGTCCATCGCGGCAGGGGCGAAGGCGTCGAGCATCCCCGACAGCCACGCGTCCAGGAAGCGCTGCGTCACCAGCGAGGTGAGGTGGCAGGAGGCGTCCAGGAAAACGGTGCCGCAGCGGCCGGCCGTCCCCAGGAGCTGGCGCAGCCCGTCCACCCCACCCTGCTTCATGTTCCGCGCGAGGAGGGCCCCCTGGTGCGGGGTGCCCAGCGACACCACGCCCTCCACCATGTGCGCGCGGCCCTGGCCGGCGTAGCGCTGGGCCGTGTAGCGGGAGACCAGCCCGCCCTGGCTGTGCCCGATGAAGACGAAGCCGCTCTCCCCGGTGGCATCCACGCGGTTCATCTGGTCGTAGCTCTGGTTGGAGTGGCTGGCCAGCGACGAGAGGCTGGGGATCACCTCCGTGGCCGTCTGGTAGCGGCAGCGGAGCCAGGGCGCGGTGGACTTCCAGGTGTCGGCGTTGCTGAGGATCCCGTGCTGGAGCACAATGTTCTGGCCGCCGGCCACGGGCCCGCACGGGTCGGTGTAGGTGCCCCCGCCGCCGCCGCCGTCCCCACCGCCGCCGTCGCAGGAGGAGGTGCCGTCCATGCTCATGAGGCAGATGGCCTCGCGCTGGAAGCTCGCGCCCTGCTCCCCGGGGAGCCGGATCGGGGCGGGAGATCCCTTCGCCCTGTCACGCAGCTCCTTGCGCTTCGCGTCCTCGGCCCGGTTCTCCTTCCACTTCACATCCGTGAAGCGGACCTCCTGCCGGCCGCGGATGGTCCCCTTCTCGGTCTTCTCCTCGGACTCGATCAGCACCTCCTCCAGGACGTACTTGTCGTCGCGCCTGCGGTACGTGCGGGTGATCTTCCCTTCGCCCTGCGGCGCCCCCGCGGCGAAGCGCTGCGCCATCCCGTGCCCATTGGCGGCGGCGCGGGCGGTCTCGGCGAAGGTGGCCGTGATCCGGATGCGGTCCGTGCCCAGGGGCTCCGCCGTGCCCGGCTGCCCCGCGACGCTCAGGCGCGGACGCAGACCGTACGCGTGGATGATCTCGCGGGAGCTCGCGTCCAGCAGCACCCCGTCCGTCACCTGGGCGCCCTGGTAGGCCAGCCCTTCCATGGGGCTGTTGGCCGGCGCCCCCGCCGGGATCTCGACCGGAAGCCTGTAGCCGTTTCCGTCGTGGATGTTGTGCTGCGCCCCCAGCGCCTTGATGGTGCGCGCCTCGTCCGCCAGGTCCGTGATGGGATCGGGCGTGGAGCTGAGCTCGTAGGTGTTGAAGATGGCGCGGTCGTACACGTCGTAGCCCGCTTCCAGGCGCACGGTCTCCTCCGGCGCGGTAAGGACGAGCTGGTGGGTGCTCTGGCCCGTCACGGGATCGGTGACCGGCACCGCCGTCTCCACGTAGGTGGTGTAGCGGAGCGTCGCGTCGGACACCACGTAGGTGTCGTTGGGGTCGATGGCCGGGTCCTGGAGCATCAGGGCCGCCGAGAACGGGGCCCCGCCGGGGACCCGCAGGCCGGGCTCGGAGCGGTCGCCCGGAAGGGTGGCGTCGCCGCAGGCGGCGAGCACGAGGATCATCCCGGCGGAAAGCGGGAGCCGGGAACGGAAGGAACGGGATGACATGGGTTTTCCTACGGGTTGTTTGGAGAAGCGTGGAAGTGGTGGAACGGGCGGTGCAGGGGCTTTCTGTGGGTGGGCACCTTCTCGGAGGTGGGACGTGGCGGGTCCGGGCACCGTGCCCGGCGTGCTCGCGCACCATGTCGTGAAACATTTGTCGCGGATGATACCCACAAGTTAAAGGAGTGTCAAGGGATGGCGGATTTGAACCTGTTGAGCGCGCATGCCCGCTGACCGGCGGCGCATCGAACGCGCCTTCGATCGGGCGCGGGAGGAGCTGGAGGTGCGCACGGAGTTCCCGCCCGAGGCGCTGGCGGAGGCGGAGCGTGCCGCGCGCGAGCGGGACCCCTCCGCCGCCCCGGGCTACGCCGACCTGACCGGCGTCCCCTTCGTCACCATCGACCCGCCGGGGAGCCGCGACCTGGACCAGGCGCTGCACCTGGAGCGCGCCGGGGAAGGGCTGCGCCTGCGCTACGCCATCGCCAACGTGGGCTTCTGGGTGGACCGCGGCGGCGCCGTGGAGCGCGAGGCGTGGCGCCGCGGGGTGACCTTCTACGCCCCGGACCGGAGGGTGCCGCTCTACCCGCCCGTGCTCGGCGAGGAGGCCGCCAGCCTCCTCCCGGACGGGGTCCGTCCCGCCGTCGTCTTCACCATCCGGACCGATGCCCGCGCCGAGCCCGTGGAGGTGCGCGTAGAGCGGGCGCGCGTGCTCTCCCGGGCGCAGCTCACCTACGCGGACGCCCAGGCGCACGCGGAAGGGGAAGGAGGCGGGAGTCGGGGCGAGCCCTGGAGCGAGTCTCTCCTGCTCCTGCGCGAGTTCGGGGAGCGCAGGCGGGAGCGCGAGGCGGAGCGGGGCGGCACCTCGCTCCCCATCGTCGCCCAGCACGTGCAGCAGGACGCCGCCACCCGGCTGGGGTACGCGCTGGAGTACGAGGTGCCGCGCCCCTCCGAGCGGTGGAACGAGCAGGTCTCGCTCCTGACCGGGCACGTGGCCGCGCGGCGGATGCTGGAGGCGCGGACCGGGATCCTCCGCGTCATGCCGCCCGCGGAGCCGGAGGAGGTGCAGCGCTTCCACGTGGCCGCGCGGGCGCTGGGCTTCGACTGGCCGAAGGAAGCCACCTACGCGGAGTTCATGCGCTCCCTGGACGTGGGACGCCCGCACGTGGCCGCCCTGGTGTGGCAGGCGCGCCGCCTGAACCGCGGCGCGGACTACCTCGCCTTCGACGGGGAGCTCCCGGACGCGCCGGAGCACGCCGCGCTGGCGATGCCGTACGCCCACGTCACCGCCCCCCTGCGCCGCCTCTGCGACCGCTACGCCCTGGACCTCCTCGCGGGCCTGGAGGCAGGCCGCCGCCCCGGCCCCGCCGAGGTGGCCGCGCTGCGGAAGCTCCCACCGGTCATGGACGGCGCGCAGGCGCGCGCCGGCAGGCTGGAGCGGCGCGCGGTGGACATCGCCGAGGCGTGGACGCTGCGCGGGTGCGAGGGGCGCACCTACCCCGCGGTGGTGCTCGGCTTCCGCGGCGCCGCCGTGGAGGTGCAGGTCGAGGAGCCGCCGGTGCGCGCCCTCGCCGCGCGCGAGGGCGGCGAGCCGCGCCTGGAGCCGGGGGAGCACGTCACCGTCCGCCTCGCCGAAGCCGACGTGGAGGACGGCGAGGTACGATTCCAGGTGCCGGCCTGAGGCCCCGTGGCGCCCCCCGGAGAGGGCGCCGCGGCGCAAATGTTGCCTGCGCGTCCCCCGGGGTGCGGCCCGCCCGATCTCGTCTCCCGTTCCCGACCGACCGACTCGACTCCCGGAGGAAGCCTTGTGGAATCGTGAGCACCAGCGCTGGTACAGCCCCTCGCTCTCCCGCGACATGGAGCTCCTCGTGCTGGGGCACGGCGGCGCGCGCGTGCTGGTGTTCCCCACCTCCATGGGGCGCTTCTACGAGTGGGAGGACCGCGGGATGCCGGACGCCCTGGGCGAGCACCTGCGCAACGGGTGGGTGCAGCTCTTCTGCGTGGACAGCGTGGACCAGGAGAGCTGGTACGCCACCTGGAAGGCGCCCGGCGACCGCGCCATCCGCCACATCCAGTACGAGCACTACCTGCTGAGGGAGGTGCTCCCCTTCTCGGCGCACCGGAACCCGAACCCGTTCCTGATCACCACCGGGGCCAGCTTCGGGGCCTACCACGCGGTGAACTTCGCCTTCCGCCACCCGCACCTGGTGGGGCGGGTGGTCGGGATGAGCGGGCTGTACGACGTCCGCCGCTTCACCGACGGGGAGGAGGACGCCAACGTCTTCACCAACAACCCGTCGCACTACGTGTCGCACCTGCACGACGTGGGTCGGCTGGAGGCGCTGCGCCGCATGGACATCGTCCTCGCCACCGGGAGCGACGACGCCTTCGTGGAGAACAACCGCTACCTGTCCGGGATCCTGTGGGACAAGGGGATCGGGAACGCCCTGCGGATCTGGGACGGCTGGGCGCACGACTGGCCCTGGTGGAGGCAGATGCTCGTGCAGTACATCGGCGGGCACGACTGAGCGCACAGTCGAACCGCGCGCACCGTCGCACTCACGCACTTTCGCACTTCGAGGAAGCCATGGCGCTCAAAGTCGGCCTGATCGTCGGGATGGAATGGTCGTTCCCCCCCGCCTTCATCGAGGAGGTGAACCGCCGGGGCGAGGGCGTGGAGGCCGAGTTCGTGTCGCTGGACGCGATCCGCATGGACGAGCCGGTCCCCTACGCCGTCATCATCGACCGCATCTCGCACGAGGTGCCCTTCTACCGCACCTACCTGAAGCACGCGGTGCTCCAGGGGTGCCACGTGGTCAACAACCCGTTCATGTGGACGGCGGACGACAAGTTCTTCGGGGCGGGGCTCGCCTCGAAGCTGGGAGTGGCGCACCCCAGGACGGTGGTGCTCCCCAACCGCGAGTACATCCCCGGGATCGACCACGAGAAGAGCCTCCGCAACCTGCGGTACCCCATCGACTGGCAGGGCGTGGTGGACTACGTGGGGCTCCCCTGCGTGCTCAAGGACGCGCACGGCGGCGGCTGGCGCGACGTGTACATCTGCCACTCGCTGGAGGAGCTGATCCACAGCTACGACGAGTCCGGGCGGATGACCATGGTGGTGCAGGAGTTCATCCATTGGGACCACTTCGTCCGCTGCATCGCGCTGGGGCAGGAGGAGGTGCTCCCCATCAAGTACGACCCCCGGGAGCGGCGCTACCACGTGGAGCACGAGCACCTGTCGCCCGAGCTGGGGCGGCGCATCGTGGACGACTCGCTCACGCTGATGCGCGCCCTGGGCTACGACATGTGCTCGCTGGAGTGGGCGGTCAAGGACGGCGTCCCCTACGCCATCGACTTCATGAACCCGGCCCCGGACATGGACGTCAACTCGCTGACGCCGCACTACTTCGACTGGGTGGTCACCCGCATGGCCGACATGGCGATCCGCCTGGCCCGGGAGCCGCGCCCCCAGGTGAGGGAGCTGCGCTGGGACCGTCTCTTCTCCGCGACCCGCCACACCGGCGGGCGGCTCACCGGCGGCTCGGACCTGGACGGAGCCGGCGACCTGGCCGAGGAGCTCCCCAGCCTGGCGCAGGGGTTGACCGGCGCCGCCCGCCCGCGGCCGCAGGGCACCGGGGGCGGCGACGGGGACGGGGACGCCCTCCCGGACACGGAGGAGCGGGAGCTGGACCGCTTCGGCGGCGGGGCGAAGCCCACCAACCCGGTCCCGCCCGCGCTCAGCCCGGACGCCCCGGGGACGCCCTCCGTGGCCGACCCGGCGCACGAGACGGACCCCACCTCCGCCGAGTAGCCGGAGCCGCGCGCTCCCCCACGTACACCAGGCCCGGTCCATGCTCCAGGAAGCGATCCGCCGCTACCACGACCTCCTCGACGACACGCTGGCCGCCGAGACGCAGGCGCAGCTCGACGACCAGCAGCGGCGGCGAGGGCTCTTCTTCGGCGATAAGCCGCTCACCACCGTGCTCCGCCCGCGCTTCCTGACGCCGGAGATGTACCGCTTCCTCCAGGCGCGGGTGGCGGTGGTGATGCGCGCCTTCGGCAAGGCGTATCGGGCGGCTATGGCGGACGCCGAGTTCCGCCGGCAGTTCGGCCTGGAGGGGTGGGAGGAGGAGCTGATCCACCACGACCCGGGGTTCCGCGACCCGAGCCCCACCTCGCGCCTGGACGCCTTCTTCGTCTCGGGCAAGGGGGGGCTCAAGTTCACCGAGTACAACGCGGAGACCCCCGCCGCCCCGGCGTACAACGACGCCCTCTCCGAGATGTTCCTGGGGCTCCCGGTGATGCGCGAGTTCCTGCGCGCCTTCCAGGTGCGGCCGCTTCCGGCGCGGCACAACGTGATGCACGCGCTGGTGGACGCCTACGTCCAGTTCGCCGGGCGGCGCGAGGCGCCGCGGGTGGCGATCCTGGACTGGAAGGAGGTCCCCACCTACAGCGAGTTCGTGCTGTTCCGCGACTACTTCCACTCGCAGGGGATCCCGTGCGTGATCGCCGACCCGCGCGAGGTGGAGTACCGCGACGGGAAGCTCATGGCAGGCGACTTCCACGTCACGCTGATCTACAAGCGCGTGCTCATCACCGAGCTGGTGCAGCAGGGCGGGCTGGACCACCCGGTGGTGCGCGCCGTGCGCGACCGGGCGGTGTGCATGGTGAACCCCTTCCGCTGCAAGCTGCTGCACAAGAAGGCCTCGCTCTCGGTGCTCAGCGACGAGCGCAACGCGCACCTGTTCACCGACGACGAGCGCGACGCCATCCACGCCAACGTCCCCTGGACCCGCAACCTGGAGGAGCGCCGCACCCTGCACGACGGGCGGGAGGTGGACCTGCTCCCCTACGTGCGCGAGAACCGCGAGCGGATGGTGATCAAGCCCAACGACGAGTACGGCGGGAAGGGGATCGTGCTGGGGTGGGAGACGGACGATGACGGGTGGGACGCCGCGCTCCGCACCGCGCTGGACTCGCCGCACATCGTCCAGGAGCGGGTGGAGCTCCCCAAGGTGCCCTACCCCAGCCTGGTGGACGGCCGGGTGGAGCTCGCGGACCGGATGCTGGACACGGCGCCCTTCATCTTCCACGGCGAGTACATGGACGGGTGCCTGACCCGCCTCTCCACCGCCGCGCTCCTCAACGTCACCGCCGGCGGCGGGTCGAGCGTCCCCACCTTCGTGGTGGAGCGGAGGTGAAAGTGCGAGAGTGCGAGGTGCGAGGTGCGAGCGTACGCACTCCCGCACCTCGCGCTCCACCCATCCCGGCAGGTTCGCACTTCGCACTCAGCACTTCGCACTTTCGCACTCTGTGAGGCTTATGAAGCCGCCGACGCTCACCATCGGGATCGAGGAAGAGTACCAGATCATCGACCCGAACACGCGGGAGCTGCGCTCCTACATCACCGAGATCCTGCACGACGACCACCTGATCCTGGGGGAGATCAAGCCGGAGCTGCACCAGTCCATCGTGGAGATCGGCACGCGCGTCTGCCAGACGCCCGCCGAGGCGTGCGCGGAGCTGAAGCGGCTGCGGGGGATGGTGATCGGGCTGGCGGCGCGGAAGGACCTCAGGGTGGCGGCCGCCGGGACGCACCCGTTCACGCACTGGACCACGCAGGAGATCACCCCGCTGGAGCGCTACATGGGGGTGAAGCAGGACATGCAGGACCTGGCGCAGCAGCTCCTCATCTTCGGCACGCACGTGCACATCGGGATCGAGGACCGGGAGTTCCTGATCGACGCCATGAACGTGTCGCGGTACTTCATGCCGCACCTGCTCTGCCTCACCTCCTCCTCGCCCTTCTGGCAGGGGCGCAACACCGGGCTCAAGTCGTACCGGAGCGTGGTCTTCCGCAACTTCCCGCGGACCGGGGTCCCCCGCATCATGCGCGGCTGGGCCGACTACCAGTACCTCATGGACACGCTGGTGCGCACCCGCTGCATCCCGGACGGATCCAAGATCTACTGGGACGTGCGGCCGCACCACCTGTACCCGACGCTGGAGTTCCGCTTCCTGGACGTCTGCACCCGCATCGACGAGGCGGTGTGCATCGCGGCCATCCTGCAGGCCATCATTGCCAAGCTCTGGAAGCTGCGGCGCGACAACACCACCTTCCGCGTCTACCCGCCCGACCTGATCGAGGAGAACAAGTGGCGCGCGGTGCGCTACGGGCTGGACGGGCAGCTCCTGGACCTGGGGAAGCAGGCGGAGCTCCCCGCCCGCGACCTGATCCGCGAGCTGCTGGACTGGTTCATCGGGGACGTGGTGGACGAGCTGGGGAGCCGCGCGGAGGTGGAGTACGCCTACCGCATCCTGGAGGAGGGGGCGAGCGCCGACCGGCAGCTCGCCACCTTCGGGCGGACCGGCGACCTCAACGATGTGGTGGACCATCTCGTCCGGGAAACCGCGGAGGGGGTCACGGTGTAAGTAGCGGCGGCCCAGGAGGGTACGAGCCCGCCACCGGCCCCGTTGTGCGGGCCGGGCGGGCGGCTTACTTTGTGCGTACCCCCCTCCCGGAAAATCCCCGGCGTACCATTTCCCTGCGAAGGAGCAGCGATGCAGCACCGTCCCGTAATCGGCATCCCTACCCAGACCCTGCAGTCCATCGACCGGATCCCGGACGACCTGCCGCATTCGTGGGTGATGAACAGCCGCTACTACACGGCCGTGACCCACGTCGGCGGGGTGCCCTGGATGGTGCCGCTCCTGGACGGGGACGAGGACACGCTGCGCGCCATCTACGACCACCTGGACGGCGTCTTCCTGGCCGGGGGCGTGGACATGGACCCCAGCTCGTACGGCGACGACCGCCACGACCTCTGCGGGCGCACGGACCTTGCGCGCGACCGGGTGGAGCTGCTCTTCGCGAAGTGGGCCATGGAGGAGGGGAAGCCGGTGATGGGGGTGTGCCGCGGGATGCAGGTGATCAACGTGGCCGCCGGGGGGACGCTCTGGCAGGACTGCGCGGACCAGCTCCCGGAGTCCATCAAGCACGACTACTTCCCCGGCGCGGGGTGGGCGCGCGACCACCTGGCGCACGACGTGACGTTCCCGGAGAACACCCGGCTGCGCCGCATCTTCGGGGCGGAGCGGGTGATGGTCAACAGCATGCACCACCAGGGGATCCGCAGGGTGGGCGAGGGCCTCGTGGCCGCGGCGGTGTCGCCGGACGGACTGCTGGAGGCGCTGGAGGGGACGGGCGGCGCCTTCCTGGTGGGGGTGCAGTGGCACCCGGAGATGCTGATCGAGCACGACGCGGGGACGCTCCGCCTGTTCGAGGAGTTCATCGAGGCGTCGCGCGAGTTCCACGCCTCGCGGATGTTCGCGGCGGCCTGAGGACGGGGTCCCCACGGCCCCACCCCAAGCCCCTCCCTGATTCCGGGGGAGGGGCTTCTGTCGTTCTCCCCCTTTCTCCCGCTTGCGGGGGAGAGGGGGCCGGGGGGTGAGGGGGCCTGCCTACCCGCCCCTCCTTGCGTACGGGCGGTGGTAGTTCCATTTTGCGGACGCGTGGGCTCACATAGCGGACAGATGGACCCGGACAGCGGACGCGTGGGCATCGCTCTCGGATAGTGGCGTTTCGCCCGTGGCCGCTGGACTCTACCCTTACCGCCACGGCCGGACATGTTCTTTACGCCCCTCGACAGCATCTTCTCTTCGGGGGTACGCGTACGCGTGCTTCGCAGTCTCGCCGATGCGCGGTACCCCATGTCCGGACGAGAGGTCGCCCGCCAGGCAGGTGCGGGCAAATCGATGACTCAGCGCGTGCTGGGGGAACTCGTAGCCCTGGGTGTCGTGCTCGTGCAGCCGACGTCGGCGCAGCACCTCTACCGGCTCAACGAGAGCCACCAGCTGGTTCGCGATGGCATCCTTCCGCTCTTTCGAGCCGAGCGACAGCGAGCCACGGAGATTTTCGCGGAGCTGAGGCAAGTCCTGACGGAGGGACTCGACTCTCTGACGGCGTACGTTTTCGGGAGCGCCGCTCGCGGCGATGACGCCCCTGGAAGCGATTTCGACCTGCTCGTGATCACGCCAGACACACGAACAGCGGAAGCGGTGCACGATCTCCTTTCTGCGCATGCCCCCCAACTCCGTGAACGCTTTGGGATCGTGCTGTCCCCGGTAGTGCTGGATGAAGCAACGGCTCGCCGACAAGCGGCCAGCGAGGATAACTTCCTCCGGAACGCGGCTCGTGAGGGCCGCAGGGTCTGTGGAACCGATCTCGATGATCTCCTTTATGGTAAAACGCGGACATCGTAAGCCTACGGACCGTAACCAGGCAGGGAAGTACCGAAACGTCGGCTCGGCACTCCTTGAGAGTTCCCGTGCTCTGATGGATGTGGCTGATGAAGACGCCCGCTATGGGAACGCCATCGCCGTCATCGCCATTCACGCGGCGATCGCGTACAACGACGCCGTCACTATTGCGTACGGGGGGTCCAAGTCCACGGAGGGCGACCACGAGAAGGCTCCCGACGCGCTGATCGCGGCGCTGAAGAATCCATCACCGGCACAGGTCGACCTGCTCCGGGCGGTCGTGAAGAAAAAGGATTCGGCCTCGTACCGGGGTGAGTACTACACGATGGAAGATGCGGTCATGGTCCTTCGCCGGGCGGAGAAGTTCTGCGAGTGGGCCGAAGAGATGTACCAGAGTCGCCCGCCCGCCTGAGGAGGCGGCACGGTTCAGCCTGCTACCCCGCCGCGCGGGTGCGCCGCAGCGGGACGTCCAGGAGGAAGTGCAGCTCCCGGCGGAGCCGGCGGGCCCAGGCGCGCTCCTCGTGCGCGCCGCCCATCTCCACCACGTAGAGGAAGTTCCGCCCCTTCTCGTACCCCTTGGCGACCAGCAGGTCGCGGAGGCGCCGCACGTCCGCCAGCTCCGCCGCCCCCTCCTGCGTCCCCACGTCCAGGTACAGCTTGCCGGGGACGAAGGGGGCCTCCTCCACGAAGCCGTAGATCTTCCTCCCCCCGAACCAGAGGGCGGGGCTCATCACCCCCGCGAAGCCGAAGGTGTCCGGGTGGCGGAAGAAGGCATAGAGCGAGATCAGCCCGCCCATGCTCGACCCCGCGATCCCGGTGCTCTCCCGGTCCGGGAGGGTGCGGAAGTCGCGGTCCACCGCCGGCTTCAGCGTCTGTACGATGAAGTCCAGGTAGGCGTCGCCGCTCCCGCCGGCCTCGTGCCGCGGCTCCACCCAGGGGCTGTACTCGTCCAGGCGGGCCGCACCCATGTTGGGGATCCCCACCACGATGGCCTCCAGCCCGTGCTCCGCCCCCGCCTCCAGCGTCTTGTCCACCCCCCACTCCGCGCCGAAGCTGGTGGCCTCGTCGAAGAGGTTCTGTCCGTCGTGCATGTAGAGCACCGGGTAGCGGCGGTCGCCGTCCCCGTACGACGGGGGGAGGTACACCAGGATGTCGCGCCGGTTGTCCAGCTCCGGTGAGTGGAAGTCGCGGAACACCCGGACCGTCCCCACGACGGTGTGGTGCGCCCCGTCGTTCTCCTGCGGGTACTCCTGCCAGCCCTTCTCGTGCTCCGCCAACCGTCGCTCTCCCGTTGCTGGTTTCCGCCGCCCCCCACCCCCCCGGCAGGCGACGTGCCACCCGCCGGGCAACCCTGGCCCGTTCCGCAGCATCGAACCGGCAGGAAGGTTCCCCGCCGGCCGGGACCCCGGCCGGCCCCCATCCACGTCCGAAGGCGGGTGAACGATGCCCAGTGCCGTGCTCCGTACCTCCATCCTGGCCGCGCTCGCGGCGGGGCTCCTCGCCGCCCCCGCGGCGCAGGCCCAGCAGAACGTGCGGCTCCCCGAAAAGGACCGTCCCCTCGCCCTCCGCACGACCCCGGTCTTCGCCGTGGGAACCGCGGAGGGGCGCGACCACGAGATGTTCACCCGCGTGGACCAGGTGGCGTTCGACCGGAACGACAACCTGTACGTGCTCGACGGCGGGGGGAACCGGGTCCTGGTGTTCGACCCGGCCGGCCGCTTCGTGAGGCAGGTCGGAAAGAAGGGCGGCGGCCCCGGGGAGTTCCAGGCACCGGTGGGGCTGGCGGTCCAGTCCGACGGGGCGCTGGCGGTGGCGGACCTGGCCCGGCGCTCCTACTCCCTCTTCGGGCCGGACGGCAAGTACCTGCGCAGCGTCCCCTTCGCGGAGGAGTGGATGCCGATGGCGGTGGGGAGCGGCGCCATGGCGGCGCACCCGCGGGGCGGCGTGGTCGCGGCGGTCCGCCCGGCCCCGGCGATGCGGCTCGACGGCGCCGCGCGCCGGGCGGACGTCCGGTCCACCCCCATCTTCTGGCAGCCCTTCACCGCGGGCGCGGAGCCGGTCCGGCTCTTCGACGCGCCCACCGAGCTCAACGTCCAGTCCCAGGCCAGCCAGCAGCCCGGCGGGGGCCAGCGGGTGTCGTTCCGGACGAGCGTCCCCGTCTTCTCCCCGCGGGTAAACTGGGGCGTCCGCCCGGGCGGCGGGCTCGTGGTCTCCCACACGCCGGGGTACACGCTCAAGGTGCTGGACGCGGAGGGGCGCGTGGAGCGCTACGTCCAGCGGCCCGTGCGGACGCGCAAGGTCACCGAGCGAGACCGCAGCCGCGAGCGGGAGCGGCGCCGGCAGTCCATGCTCTCCGGCGAGGGGATGCGGGTGACCGTCGTCGGGGGGTCCGGCGGGGCGGCGCCGCGGGTGCCGGGGATCTCCAAGGAAGAGATCGAGGAGATGGTCCGCACCCTGGAGTTCGCCGAGACGATCCCGGCCATCCAGAACCTGCGGGTGGACGGGGCCGGGCGGCTCTGGGTGGAGCGCACCGGGGAGGCCTGGGGCGAGCCGGGGCCCATCGACGTGGTCGGTGCGGACGGGCGCTACCTGGGCACCGTGACGGGGCAGCGGCTCCCGGCGGCGTTCAGCGCCTCGGGACGCGCGGCGTACGTGGAGACGGACGACCTGGGGGTGCAGCGGGTGGTGGTGCGGCAGCTCCCCCGGCTCTGACCGGGGGAGGGGACCGCGGGGCGCCGCCCCGGATTTGACGTGGAATCGGGCGCTACGTAGGTTGGCGGTCGGCCGGCGGGCAGTGTGTCTCCGGCGTTGGGACCGCCCTCCGGCTGCGGCCCGCATTCCCGGAACGGCCGTGCGCGCTCCGTCGTCTCGGAGCGGCGCGGTCTTCGGCTTACAGGACGAAGAATGGCAAACAGCGCAGGCGGTCCCATCATCCCGGTCCGTTACCAGCCCGGCCTGCCGACGGACCGGATGGTCCTCTCTGAGGCGCCGGACGCCGAGGCGATTGAGATGGACGTGGTCTTCGTCGGGGCGGGCCCGGCCGGGCTGGCGGGGGCCATCGAGCTGGCGCGGCTCATCCAAAAGGACGCCGAAAGCGGCGGCGAGCTGGGCGAGGTCCAGATTGCGGTGCTCGACAAGGCTTCCTCCCTGGGCGAGCACAACCTCTCGGGCGCGGTGGTGAATCCCCGCGCCTTCCGGGAGCTGTTCCCGGAGCTCAAGGACGAGGACTTCCCCTTCCGCGCCCCCGTCGCCCGGGAGGCGGTGCACGTCCTGACGGAGAATCGAGCCGTCCGGGTCCCGACACCGCCCACCATGAAGAACCACGGGTACTTCACGGCCTCGATCTCCGAGATCGTCCGCTGGATGGGGGAGAAGGCCGAGGAGCTGGGAGTCAACGTCCTCCCCGGCTTCCCGGCCGAGTCGCTGCTGGTGGACGGAAGCCGGGTGGTCGGGATCCGCACCACCCCCTCGGGCCTCGACCGGAGCGGGGAGCCGGGGGGCCGCTACGAGCCCCCCACCGACATCACCGCCCGGGTGACCGTCCTCGCCGACGGCTCCCGGGGCACCCTGTCGCAGGCGTACCTCCAGTGGCAGGGGATCGCCTCGGAGAACCCGCAGATCTTCGCGCTCGGGGTCAAGGAGGTGTGGGAGACCCGCGTGCCGCTGGACACGGTGGTCCACACGCTGGGCTGGCCGCTCCCCCGCGACGCCTTCGGCGGGAGCTTCATGTACCCCCTCGGTGGGAACCAGCTCGCCATCGGGCTGGTGGTCGGCCTCGACTACCGGCAGACGACGCTGGACGTGCACGAGATGCTCCAGCGGATGAAGCTGCACCCCCTCTTCCGGAAGCACCTGGAGGGCGGCGAGATGATCGAGTGGGGCGCCAAGACGATCCCGGAGGGTGGCTTCTACGCGCTCCCGGAGCGCCGGCACGGCGACGGGCTCCTCATGGTGGGCGACACCGTGGGCTTCGTGGACGTCCCCTCGCTCAAGGGGATCCACTACGCCATGCAGTCCGGGATCTATGCCGCGCGGGCGATCTTCGACGCGCTCAAGAAGGGCGACGTGTCCGCCGCGAGCCTCGCCCCCTACGACCGGATGGTGGACGGGAGCTACATCGTCCAGGACATGCGCAGGACCCGCAACATGCGGCTGGCGTTCCAGGACGGCTTCTTCGTGGGAGGCGCGAAGGCGGCGCTGATGACGCTCACCGGGGGCGCCTTCCCGGGCGGGAAGATCGACATGGAGGCGGACAACCGGGCGCCGCGCCAGCCCGCGCCGGAGACGCCGTTCACGCCGGACGGCAGGCTCACCTTCAGCAAGGTGGACGCCGTCTTCAAGTCGGGGAACCAGACGCGCGACGACATCCCGTCCCACCTGATCGTGGGAGAGGACATCCCACCCGAGGTGGCGCAGCTCTACGTGCACATGTGCCCGGCGGGCGTCTACGAGCTGCAGGGCGACCGGCTGGTGGTGAACGCGCCGAACTGCATCGACTGCAAGGCGACCGACGTGATCGGCCCCCGCTGGACTCCGCGGGAGGGAGGAAGCGGACCCGCGTACAAGGTCATGTAGGACGGCGTCCCGGCAGGCAGCCGCGGACGCGGCGAAACGCCCCGGCGGTCACTCCCCGTGATCGCAGGGGTCATCGTATGGGCGTGCCGCGGACGGCCGGAACGCATCCTGCGGCGGGGATCGGGGTCCACGCGTGCGCCCGACGATGGGCGCACGCTCCCCCGATCCCACAGGACCATGCAACGCCGGAGACCCGTACCGACCCCGCTCCTCGCACTGCTCCTGCTCTTCCTGGTCCCGGCCTGCGGGCGCGAGGGCGAATCCGGGCCGGAGCGCGCCGCCTCCACCGCCGACCTCGCCGAGGTGCGGGCGCGCGACACCCTGACGGTGGTCACCACCTTCAACTCCACGAGCTACTTCCTCTACCGCGGCGAGCCCATGGGCTTCGAGTACGAGCTCCTGCGGGAGTTCGCCGAGGACCTGGGCGTGAAGCTGAACGCGGTGGTGGTCCGCGACCGGGACAGCATCCCGGAGCTGCTCCGCGCCGGCGTGGGCGACGTGGGCGCCGCGCGCCTGGCCCCGGGCGAGTACGCGGGCGAGGGGCTCGCCTTCACGCAGCCGCTCTACGAGACACAGCCCACGCTGGTGCAGCGCGGCGCGCCCCCGGCCGCCGGGGGCGTCCCCACCGCCGTGGACACCCTGCTGCAGGCGGCCCGGACCGGCGGGACCGTCCCGGTGCGCGCGCGGCTGGTGACCGCCCCGGGGCAGCTCGCAGGGAAGCGCGTCCACCTCCCCGCCGACTCGCGCTACGCCGAGCGGCTGATGGAGATCTCCGACAGCATTACCGGCGACATCCACGTGGTGGAGGCGGAGCCCGGCACCCGTACCGAGGCGCTGGTCCGCGCCGTGGCGCGGGGGCGCGTCGGCCTGGCCGTGGCGTCCGAGAACCTGGCCGACCTCACCGCATCGTACTACGGCAACCTGGTGCTGCGCCCCACGCTGGGGCCGCCGCACCCCGTGGCCCTGGCGGTGCGGGAGGGCTCGCCCGAGCTGCGCGCGGCGCTGGACGCGTGGCTGGCCGACGAGAAGAACGCGAAGCAGGTCCGCGCCCTGTACCGGAAGTACTTCGTGGACCGGGAGGGGTACCGCGAGCGGGTGGAGAGCGAGTACCTGACCTCGGAGACGAGCCGCCTTTCCGAGTACGACCCGCTCTTCCGGCGCGCCGCCTCGGAGCTGGGGTGGGACTGGCGGCTGCTGGCTTCGCAGGCGTTCCAGGAGTCGCGCTTCGACCCGGACGCGCGCTCCTGGGCGGGGGCGGAGGGGCTCCTGCAGCTCATGCCGCGGACCGCGCGGGCAGTGGGGGTCAGCAACTCGCGCGACCCGGAGCAGAACGTCACGGGCGCCGTGCGCTTCCTGCGCGACCTGCGCGAGCACTGGACCCCGAAGATCCCCGATCCCGCGGAGCGCCTCAAGTTCATCCTGGCCGCGTACAACACCGGGACCGGCCACGTGGAGGACGCGCAGCGGCTCACGGAGAAGAACGGCGGCGACCCGCAGTCGTGGGAGGACGTCTCGAAGTGGCTGCTGCAGAAGTCCAAGCGGGAGGTGTACACCGACCCGGTGGTGAAGCACGGCTTCTCGCGCGGGCTGGAGCCGGTGCTGTACGTGGCGCGCGTGCTGGAGCGGTTCGAGCACTACCGGCAGTTCGTCACGCCGGGGGAATGACCCCGGAGGCGCCGGCCGGCTCCGGCGGCGAACTGCCGGGTGGGGCGCACGTGCACGGAAGCCGAAGGGATCCACCGAGCGGTCCGGCTGCTGAGCCGCAGCCGGACGCGCCATTCTCCGTCCCTCGTTCCGGAGGTCCACCATGCCTGCTGCGACGCCGGGCACCTCCCGCGCCCCCGATCCCGACGTCGTGGCGGCCACGCGCTTTCTGGACCGGCTCTTCCCCCCGCCCCGCAACGTGCAGATCCGGCTCCCGGACGGGACCGTCCTTCCCGCGGACGGAAGCCCCGCCTGCACGCTGGTGATCGGCTCCCCGGGCGCGCTCCGGCGCATGTTCCGCCCCCCGGTGGAGACCTCACTGGGGGAGGCGTACCTGAGCGGCGACCTGGAGGTGGAGGGCGACCTGTGCCAGGCGTTCCCGGTGGTGGAGGCGTGCCGGACGGCGGCGCGCTCGCCGGGGGATCTCCTGGCGCTCGTGCGGCTCTGGCGCGCCCTTCCGCGCGAAGGCGCGGGGAGCGCCGGGCCCGGCAGGGCGCCGGCCCGGCTCGCGGGAGCGACGCACACGAAGGACCGCGACCGCGCCGCCGTGCAGTACCACTACGACCTGGGGAACGACTTCTACCAGCTCTTCCTCGACCCGCGCATGGTGTACTCGTGCGGCTACTTCCCCACCGGTGAGGAAGACCTGGCGACCGCGCAGGAGCTCAAGCTGGACCACGTCTGCCGCAAGCTCCGCCTCCGGCCCGGGGAGCGGCTCCTGGACGTGGGGTGCGGCTGGGGCGCGCTGCTGATCCACGCCGCGGAGCGGTACGGGGTGGAAGGGGTGGGGATCACGCTCAGCGAGCGGCAGCGGGAGCTCGCCGTCCGGAGGGTGGCCGGGGCCGGGCTCGACGCCCGCATCCAGATCCGGCTGCAGGACTACCGGGAGCTGGAGGGGGAGAGCTTCGACAAGGTGGCGAGCATCGGGATGTTCGAGCACGTGGGGAGGGCACGGCTCCCGGAGTACTTCGCCCGCATCCGCGCCGTGCTCCGGCCGGGCGGCCTCTTCCTGAACCACGGGATCTCCCGGGAGGCCACCGCGCCCCGGAAGACCCTCCTCTCGGTGCTCCTGGATCCGCTCAACCACCTGGTGGTGGGGACCTCGCCGATGACGAGCTCCGTCTTTCCCGACACGGAGCTGATCGCGCTGAGCGATGTGAACCTCGCGGGGGAAAGGGCCGGCCTGGAGGTCCGCGACGTGGAGAACCTCCGCGAGCACTACGCGCTCACGCTCCGCCACTGGATCACGCGGCTGGAGGCGAACGAGGCCGAGGCGGTGCGGCTGGTCGGCAGGCCGACGTACCGCGCCTGGATGATCTACTTCGCGGCCTCCGCCCACCGCTTCGAGAACGGCCGCATCAGCGTCAACCAGACGCTCTTCGGGCGGCACGAGGGCGGCCGGGTGGACGTCCCCCTCACCCGCGCGGACCTCTACGCCCCGGCCCCCTCCGCGTGAGACGGGCTACCGCAGGCGTGCTCCCTCCGGGCTCCACACCTCGACGCTTCCCAGGTTGAGGGCGCGGATCGGCTGCTCGATGGTCGCGAGGTCCCCGGCCACCACGATCGTGAGCGCGTCCGGGGTGAGCCTCCGGCGCGCCGCGTCCAGCACGTCTTCGGAGCCCACGCCCGCCAGCCGCTCCCGGTAGCTCGAGTAGTAGTCGAGAGGCAGACCGTACAGGAGCACCGTCTGCATCCGCTGCGCCAGCCCCTGCACGGTCTGCACCGAGGTGGGGAAGCTGCCGACCAGGTTGTTCAGCGCGCCCCGCAGCTCGTCCGGCGGAACCGGCTCGCTCGCGATCGTCCGATACTCGCGCACCGACTCCACCAGGGCGGAGTCGGTGGCGCTGGTGCGCACCGACGAGGTGATCGCGAAGGTGCCCGTGCCGCGAAGGGCCTCGAAGTTGGTGAAGGCGCCGTAGGTCCAGCCGTGGCGCTCGCGCAGGTTCTGGTTGATGCGGGCGTTGAACGCGCCGCCCAGCACCTGGGAGAGGGCGGTCAGCCGGAGGAAGTCGGGGTCGTTGGCGCCGACGCCGACCTGCCCCACCCGGATCGCCGACTGCACCGACCCGGGACGGTCGACGAGGATCACGCGCGTGCCGGTGACCGGGCGGGCGGGGTTGGCGACCCGCGGCGGGCTCGGCGCGGCCGCCCTCCAGCCGCCGAACGCATCCTGCGCGATGCGGCGTGCCTCCGGGGCGGAGAGGTCGCCCACCAGCAGGAGCGTCGTGTTCGCCGGGGCGTACATGCGGCGGTGCCAGTCCACCACGTCCGCGCGGGTGACACGCTCCAGCGTGGCCGCGGTGCCTCCCGGGGGGCGGCTGTACGGTGCGGCAGGCTCGAAGACCGCGCGGGAGAAGGCGGCGGAGGCCAGCCCCTCCACGGTGGCCTGGCTCTGCTTCCACGAGCTTACGGCCTGCGTGCGGACGCGGTCGAACTCGCTCGCGGGGAAGCCGGGCTCGGTGAGCGCGCCCGCCGCCAGGCGAAGGGCTTCCGGGAAGGCGGACCGGACGGACGTGACGGCGGCGAAGGCGAGGTTCAGGCTGGCGCCGGTCTGGAACTGCGCACCGAGCTGCTCCATCCGCTCCGCGAGCTCCGGTCCGCCGAGCGTCCGGCTCCCCTCGGCGAGGAGCGAGCCGGTCAGCACCGCGAGCCCGTTCTTCTCGCCCGGCTCGTAGATGGCCCCGGCGTCCACGATCGCGCGCGCCGTCACCAGCGGCATGGAGTGCTGCTCCAGCAGGATGACGCGCATCCCGTTGTCCAGCCGGAACTCCTGGATGGGGGGAAGCTGGTACGGACGAATCGGGCCGAGCGCGGGAGGCTGCGCCTCCGCCACGCCCGCCTCGGGGGCGGGGGCGGGAGCGGGCTGCTGGACGGGCGCCGCGCAGGCCGCCAGGACGGCCAGGGCGCCGAGCGGAATCGTGTTTCTGCGGATCATGGCTGCGTCGGGGTCGGGGTTGCCCGCGGGCGCGGGACGAAGACGAGGACCGCGCGGTTGTCGGGCACCACCCGCTCGGCTGCCAGCTCCCGCAGCGCGGGAACGGTGACCGTGCCGAGCGCCTCCAGCCAGCGGTTGACCCAGCCCGGGTCCTGGTGGAACACCCACCCCTGCGCCAGCATGTCGCCCCGGCCGCCGAACCCGCCCATCGTCTGCAGCTGGTTGAGCAGCCCGTAGCGGGTGGTGGCCTGCACGCGGCGGAGCCCCGCCTCGTCGATGGACGCCTGGATCCCGTCCAGCTCCCCGAGGAGCGCCCGCTCCAGGGAGTCGGGGCTCGCGCCGGGCTTCCCCGTGGCGGCCACCACCAGGACGTCCGCGCCGTCCACGAAGCCGAGGTTGAACGCGAAGACGTTGGTGGCCACCTGCTGGCGGCGCACCAGCGCCTCGTACAGCGGGCTGGAGCGGCCGCTGGCGAGCAGGCTCGACAGGGTGCGCACCACGGGAGCCCGCGGGTCACGTGCGTTCGGCATGCGGTAGCCCACGTAGACGGCCGGGGCCGGGGCGTTGGCGTCCTCGACCACCTCGCGCACCGGGGCGCCGAGCCGGGGCGGAAGCCCGGCGTCGCGCAGCGGCGGCGGCTCGGGACCGCGGGGGATCCCCGCGAAGTAGCGGCGCACCATGGCGCGCGCCTCCTCGACCTCGATGTCGCCCGCGACCACCAGCACGGCGTTGTTGGGGACGTAGTACGTCCGGAAGAACTCGCGTACGTCTTCCAGGGAGGCGTTGTTCAGGTCCTCCAGCGAGCCGATCACCGGGTGGTGGTACGGGTGCCCCTCGGGGAAGAGGTGCCCCAGCATCTTCTGGAGCCAGAGGCCGTAGGGCTGGTTGTCCATCCCCTGGCGCCGCTCGTTCTTCACCACCTCGCGCTGGTTGTCGAGCTTGGCCTGGGTGAGCGCCTCGTCCAGCGTGGCCATCCGGTCGGCCTCGATCCAGAGCGCGACCTCCAGGGCGTTCGACGGCACCTGCGAGAAGTAGTTGGTCCGGTCCGCCGAGGTGGTCCCGTTGAGGTCCGGCCCCGCGCGTCCCCCCGCCGCCTCGAGCAGGGCCCATCCCTTCCCCTCGGGGACGTTGCGCGACCCGGTGAAGAGCATCAGGTGCTCGAAGAGGTGCGCGAACCCGGTGCGCCCGGGCGGCTCGTGCTTGGAAGCCACGTCGTACCAGACGACGGCCGCCGCCACCGGGGCCGAGCGGTCCACGTGGTAGATCACCTTGAGCCCGTTGGGGAGCGTCTCCTCCACGTAGTCGAGGCGTACGCTCTCCGCCGTCGGCCCAGACTGCGCCGCCGCGGGGAGGGCGGACGCAGCCAGGAGGAGTGGAACCAGGAGCAGTCGTTTCATACGGTGTCTCCGGAGGGAACGGGTGGAAGCGATCGAGGTGCTCACGTAAGATCCCCTGCGGCTCGCGCCGCGCTCAGTCGAAGTCCGTGGGCCACTCCGGGTGGCGCAGGTGCTCGAAGACCCGCGCCACCTGCGCCGGCGTGGCGCGTGAGAGCGACAGCTCCGGGACCTCCCCCTCCCGGAAGAAGCCCACCTCCGCCGTTTCCGTCCCCACCGCGGCCTCGCCGCCCAGCACCTCGCAGCGGAAGCACAGCTTGTAGACGGAGCTCGGGCGCGGGGGCTGCCCGTGGCGCCTCCCGTCCCACAGCGCCAGCAGCTTGGTCGCGCGGACGGCGAGGCCGGCCTCCTCCCGCACCTCGCGCTCCACGCACTCCGCCGGCGAGTCCCCCACGTCGGCCCACCCGCCCGGGAGGGTCCAGCGGCCGTCCGCGCGCTCCCGCACCAGGAGGAGCGCGCCGTCCCCGCGGAAGACCGCCGCCCGCACGTCCACCTTGGGCGTGGCGTACCCCACCTCCCCCGAGAACAGCTCCAGCACCTGCTCCGGCTCGCGGCCGCCGTACGCAGCCAGCATCTCCGTGGAGATGCGGAGCAGCTCCGTGTAGCGCTCCCGGTCGAAGACGCCCTCGGTGTACGCCAGGCCGTTCTGCGCCAGGGCGCGGGCGCGCCGCGCCCACCGCAGCCAGTGGGGCTCCAGGGTGCGCCCTCAGCCCTTCTGCGAGGCGATCCAGCGCTCGACCTTGGCCTCCAGCACCTCCAGCGGGAGCGCGCCGTCCGCGAGGATCACCCGGTGGAACGCCTTGGGGTCGAAGCGCGGGCCCAGCTCGCTCTCGGCGCGGCGGCGCAGCTCGCTGATCTTCATCTGGCCGATCTTGTAGGCGAGCGCCTGCCCCGGGATCGCCATGAAGCGCTCCACCTCGCTCACGATGCTCGTCTCCGACTGCGAGGAGTTCTGCCGCGCGTAGTCGATCGCCTGCTCGCGCGTCCACCCCTTGGCGTGCAGGCCGGTGTCGAGCACCAGGCGGATGGCGCGCCACAGCTCGCCGGAGAGGGCCCCGTAGTACTGGTACGGGTCGGTGTAGAGCCCCAGCTCCTTCCCCAGCGACTCGGCGTAGAGCCCCCAGCCCTCCGAGTACGCGGTGAAGCCCCCGAAGCGGCGGATGCGGGGCAGGTGCTCCAGCTCGCGCTGCACGGAGATCTGGAAGTGGTGCCCCGGCGAGCCCTCGTGCAGCAGCAGCGACTCCATCCCGTACCGCGGGCGGCTCTGCGGGTCGTAGGTGTTCAGGTAGAACACCCCCGGCCGCGACCCGTCCGGGCTCGCCGCCATGTACGAGCCCCCGGCGGCGCTCCGCTCGCGGAACGCCTCCACGGGGCGGATCTCGTAGTCGGCCTTCGGGCGGATGTCGAACAGCCGGTCCGTGGACGCGTCGATCCGCGCCTTGGCGGCGCGGTAGTCGGCGAGCATCTCCTCGCGCGTCTCGTAGCGGAACTTGGGGTCGGTCTGCAGGTGGCGCAGGAACTCGGGGAGCGTCCCCTGGAAGCCGACCTGCTCGCGGACGCGGTCCATCTCCCGGTGGATCCGCGCGACCTCGGCCAGGCCGATCTGGTGGATCTGCTCGGGGGTGAGGTCGGTGGTGGTGCTGGTGCGGGCCAGGTGCTCGTACCAGGCGCGCCCCTCCGGGAGCGCGGAAAGGCCGGCGCTGGTGCGCGCGGCCGGGAGGTACTCGTCGCGGACGAAGTCGTGCAGCTTCCGGTACGCGGGGACCACCCGGTCGCGGATGGCGGCCTCGTACGCCGCCGTGAGCCGGGCGCGCTCCTCCGGCGCGAACTCCGCCGGCATGTTCTTGACGGGCTGGTAGAAGATGCTGCTCCAGACGTCGTCCACCACGTGGGCGGCGAGCTGCGGGAGCATCCGCTCCACCAGCACGCGGGGCTGCACCACCCCCGCGCGGATCCCCTGGCGCATGTTGCCGATGGCGGCGTCCACCGCTTCCTCGAAGCCGCGCATCCGGGAGAGGAAGTCGTCGTAGTCCTTTGGGGTGCGGAACGGGTGGATCCCGCTCCCCGAGCCCAGCTGCGCGAACGACGACGCGAAGCTGGTGAACTGGTTCACCGGCGCCAGGTGCGAGGGGAAGCGGCGGCCGGCGATGGAGCTCTCCAGGTTGCGGAGGAAGACGTCGTAGGTGAGCCGCTGCTCCTCGCCCAGCGCGGCCCGGTCGATCCGCCGGAGCTCCGCCAGGTAGCGGGTGTCCAGCTCCTGCGCCTTCGCCCGGTTCTCCTCGCTGAACGAGGCGGTGTAGAGGTGGTTGTAGCGGTCGTCGCCGATGGAGGTGGCGGCCGTCGGGTTGAGGCGGAGGACTTCTTCGTAGTAGGCCTCGGCCAGCGCGTCGAGCCGCCGGGAGGCGTCCTCCGCCGCGGCGCTCGGCTGCGGGGCCGGCGGGGTGCCGGCGGTCTGCGGGGCCGCGCACCCGGCGGCGAGGAGGCAGAGGGCGACGAGGCTGCGGGCGTGCTTCACGGGCGTGCTCCTGACGAGGGGTGTCGGCGGCCCACGAAAGCTGCACCGGTGCGGCGTGCCCGGTCAAGAGCGGGCGCCTTCCCGGCGCGATCCACCCCGGGTATGTGCGAAGGGCGGGGTGGAGCTCCGGCCGTACGTTTCTTGCGTCGCCCCCGCGAAAGGTGTGCGGCGCCCCGGCCGCGGAACGTTTCCCTTGACGCAACCCCGTGCGGCCGGGCACCTTGGCTACACCCCCCTTCGCGGTTCCCTCCACACTTTGCAAGGAGGTGCATCATGGCGTCAGCCCCCTCGTTCACAACGGACCGTCTCCGCAACGTGGTGCTCGTCGGACACGGCGGGGCGGGGAAGACCACCCTTGTGGACGCCTGCTGCCACACCGCGGGCTGCTCCCGCAGGCACGGCTCCAGCGCCGACGGGACCGCGCTTACCATGTTCACCCCGGAGGAGATCTCCCACGGCATCTCCATGAACGTGTCGGTCGCCCACGCCACGTGGATGGACACCAAGGTCAACTTCCTCGACACCCCCGGCTACCTGGACTTCCTCGGTGAGACCAAGGCGGGGATCCGCGTGGCCGACGGCGCCATCTGCGTCATCTCCGGGCCTGCTGGGGTGGAGGTGGGGACTGAGCGGGTGTGGGAGCTGCTCGAGGAGCGGCACCTCCCCACGATCTTCTTCGTCTCCATGATGGACCGGCAGAACGCCGACTTCGAGACCGTCTTCCAGGACATCAAGGAGCACCTGACGCCCAAGGCGATCCCCGTGGAGATCCCCATCGGGAGCGGGGACGACTTCCGTGGGATCATCAACCTGTTCTCCGAGCGCGCCCACATCTACAAGGCCGACACGCAGACCGGCGAGTACGAGGAGCAGGAGATCCCGGAGGAGCTGCGGGAGCTGGAGCAGAGATACTACAACGAGCTGATCGAGACCATCGCCGCCACGGACGACACCCTGCTGGAGCACTACCTGGAGGGCGACGTCATCACCCGCGACGAGGCGATCCACGCACTGAAGCAGGCCATGCTCCGCGGCGAGCTGTACCCGGTGTTCTGCGGCGCGCCCACGAAGACGTGGGGCGTGCGCGCGCTGCTCACCAAGCTGGTGGAGCTGATGCCCTCCCCCAAGGAGCGCCCCGCCGAGGCCGCCACCGGCCGGGTGGGGAACACGGTTGAGCTTCGCAGCCTGAACACGGACCCCTTCTGCGCCCTGGTGTTCAAGACCACCAGCGAGCCGCACGTGGGGGAGCTGACCTTCTTCCGCATCTTCGGCGGCTCGCTGAAGAGCGGCGACGAGGTCCTCAACGCCACCCGCGACAAGACGGAGAAGCTGGCGCACATCTCCATCGCCCAGGGGAAGGAGCGGCTGGAGGTGGACGAGCTGCGCGCCGGCGACATCGGCGTGGTCGCCAAGCTCAGGGACACCCACACAAACGACACCCTCTCCTCCCCCTCCATCCCGCTGACGCTGGACGGGGTGGCGTTCCCGGAGGCGGACATCGCCATCGCGGTGGAGGCCGCCACGCGCGGGGAGGAGGACAAGCTCTCCATGGGGCTCCACAAGCTCCACGAGGAGGACCCCTGCTTCGTGGCGGAGTACGTCCCGGAGCTGCGGCAGACCATCGCCCGCGGGATCGGGGAGCTGCACCTGGAGGTGCAGATGGAGCGCCTCAAGCGGAAGTACGGGGTGGACGTGACGCTCTCGGCGCCGCGCATCCCCTACCGCGAGACCATCCGCGCGGTCGCGGAGGCCCACGGCCGCTACAAGAAGCAGACGGGCGGGCGCGGCCAGTTCGGCGACGCGCACGTGCGCCTGAAGCCGCTCGGGCGCGGCGAGGGGTACCGCTTCACCGACGCCATCGTGGGCGGGGTGATCCCCGGGAAGTACGTCCCGGCCGTGGACAAGGGGATCCAGGAGGCGGCGATGCGCGGGGTGCTCGCCGGCTTCCCGCTGGTGGACTTCGAGGCGGAGTGCTTCTTCGGCAGCTACCACTCCGTGGACTCTTCCGAGGCCGCGTTCAAGGTGGCTGGGTCCATGGCCCTGAAGGAGGCGGCGGAGAAGGCGCAGCCGGTGATCCTGGAGCCGGTGATGAAGGTGGACGTCTACACCCCGGACGAGTTCCTGGGCGACGTGATCGGCGACCTGAACCAGCGGCGCGGGCAGATCCTGGGGATCGACTCCGCCGGGCGGAACCAGAAGGTGAGCGCGCTGGTGCCGCAGGCGGAGCTGTACAAGTACTCCACGACGCTCCGCTCGCTGACGCAGGGCCGGGCCACCCACACCCGCACCTTCCACGCGTACGAGGAGGTGCCCCAGCACGAGGTGCAGAAGCTGGTGGAGGCCGCGAAGAAGGAGAAGGAGGAGCTGCTGGCGGCGAGGTGAGCGCCACCGGTTCCGGTGTGTGAACGAGCCGGGGCGGTCCCACGATGGGGCCGCCCCGGCCGTCTTTCGCCCGCTCGTGCTGCGACATCTGTTGGGGGCTTATCATTCGGTATTTGTTCGGATATGTTTTACTTCGCCGCCAGAGATACCAAACGGAAGGCTCGTTCATGACTCTGACCCGAAAGCAGCGGGAGCTGATCGACTACCTGACAACGTACATCCGCGATAACGGCTACTCCCCCACGTATGAGGAGATCGCCAGGAGGTTCGGATACCGTTCGCGGTCGACCGTCCACGAGCACATCCGCAACCTGGTCAACAAAGGCCTCGTGCGGGTAAATCCCAAGAGGATCCGGTCGATCGAGGTTCTCCGGGGAGATGCCAGGGAAGTCGGATACCAGTCCGTCATTCCTCCGCGTGAGTGGCTGCGGGAGCGCTGCGACGACTTCCCCGTCTCCCCTGCACCGTCCCATGAGGGAGAGGACCTCGCGACCATCCGGCGATACCGCGAATGCTGGCGCGAGATCCGGACCAGGATGGGCGCAGAGGACCAGATCTGGACGTTCTGTGCACCGGAAGCGAGCTGGCGAGAGGGTTCAGGAAGATCGGGATACGCGATCCTCCGCGGGGATGAGGTAATCGATGGAATCGTGACGCACGATCCGCTGGTCCAGGCTCCGGATTCAGGGGACCCCAGGCGGTAGCGGGAAGAGGGAGGTACAACCAGAGAATCGGCCGGTCCAGGCCCCTGCTCGGCAAAGCGTCCGGGCGATGGGGCCTATTTTTTCGCCGAGCAAACCAAGAGAGGAATCCGTGAGGCAAGGGTTCGAAGAGGCGGATGCTCCGGAATCGCTGCACCGCGGGAGGCTGCTCCATCCCGCGGTGAGCTGCCCCCGGTGCGGGGCCCGTCCGGCGCTCCGGATCAGTGAAGAGGCGGCGAAGCGGGTCGCCGACCTTGACCCCGGGGAGCGGGTGGGGACCTACCAGTGCCGCCGGAGAGGGTGCGGTGCCATTTACGACATCCCCGCCGCGGCTTACCAGAACGCATCCTGACAGGGGATCCTCACAGGGGCGATCCGTCCCACACGAGAACGGCCGGCAAAGGCCCCGCTCGGCACAGCGCCCGGGCAAGGGGGCCTTTTTGTTTCCCGATCGAAGCAGCGGGCCCGGCGCTCGAGAGCCCGGCGAGGACCTGAACCACCCACACAGGAGGCGAGCCATGCCGGCTTCGCCGGATTCCCGCGAAGACGGGGAGTCCGCATCCGCGGACGAGAGTCCGCACACTCGCAACACTTCATACGCAGGAGGACGAATGAAAAGGCTGGACCGAGAAGACAGGGCCGTCCAGAGGACGGCAACCCTGGCCCGTGGACGTCCGCTGGAGGTGGCATCGTGAGCGTGCAGCTCAACGTGTACGGCGTCCACGACGAAGTCGTGGGAACGCTCGTGCTCACCGTGCACGATCCGAACGGCCAGGTGGCCGCGAACGGGGTGAGGTTCTACGTCACGGACGGCACCGGCGTCCGCTCCGCGGCGCAGGAGGCCGACCGCAGGCCGAGCCCGGGAGTCTATGAAAAGGACGTGGCGCTCAGCGAGAGCAACGAGACGCTGATCGAGCCGGAGGTGACACTCACCGACGGTACGAAGCTCACCCCCGGGGCGCAGAGCTTCCCTCGGACCACGGGCATGGCGATCACGCTCGTACACGGCGGGGGCACCGAGCGGGGGACGAGCCTGGAGATCAAGAGCGGCCTTTCGGTCCATCGCACCGGAGACGGCCGGCGTCCGGTGATCAGTGCGAGCAAGTCGCTGCTGGCGTCCGCCGGCCAGGCCGGCCGCGGGCTCCGGGAGGGTGACGAGCGGAGCGGGCTCGGCGGCGTGCCGGGAGGGCTCCGGGTGGGGGTGCCCCTGGTGGACCGCGAGGGGCTGCAGGAGCTGGTGGACCCCGCCACCCGGAGAATGGGCGGCTCCCTCCTGGGGCCGAGCGGGACGTCGGCAGGGGGCATTGAGACGGGGGCGAACACCGCGGCCTCGGGGCTCGAGACATCAGGTCCCGGCTACGGGAAGGTGAGGCTCGGGGTGCCGCGCGCCCACGCACGTGCGGAACTGCCCGCCCTTTCCGCGACGGACGGGAAGCTCGATCCGAACCAGACCATGAGCGGGTCGAGCAATTACCCGATCGAGACAGGCGACAGCCTGACAAATCTCGGAGATCGCTCGCTCGCCTACATCGCGGACGACCCCACGAGCGACCGCAGGGCGGCCACAGTGAGTGAGAAGACCGGGGGAGCGGCTGCCGCATCGGGGCTCAACACCGCTGCGGGCCCCAACTACGGACGGGTGAACCGCGCGGTGCCACTGGCGCATGCGGCCGCCGACATGGATGCCATTGACACGGCGTCCGGCCGCCTGGACGATGGCCGGCCGATGCTGAACCCGGACCCGAAGACCGGCCTCGCCGCCTACCCGCTCGGCAATGGGGACAGCATCACCACCCTGGATCACCGCACTCTCGCCCACATTGCGGACGACCCCACCCTCGACCGCCGGGCGGTTACGGCCGCCGAGAAGACCGGCGGGAGCCGGGCGTGGAACGCGCTGGACCCGAACAGTCGTCTGGTGGATTCCCGCCGGATGGTGATGATCTCCGTCGCGAACCGGGAAAGCATCCAGACGGGGTTTGTGGGCCCACTGGTCACGGCGAGCCGCTCCGGCAGCCTGGTGAGCATCTCGGTGCAGCCGCATACGCTGCAGCTCGGCGTCGGGATCGCTTACAACTCCGGCACATGCTCGGTGATTTCCAGCAAAGACGGAGCGACGATCTACGTCTACACCGACGACGACAACTTCGGCGGGAACGACGTGACGTATCACGCGACGTTGAACGCCGTCGACATCTTCGCCTCCAAGGCACGCTACTTCGTCGGGAAGGCACCCACTCCGCCGGATGGAGGGTCGAGTGGTGGGGGTGGGGGTGGGGGTGGCGGCGACGGAATACAGGCCCTCTAACCAGGACGAAATCATGCCACAGCGAATCACGAAGAAAGGTCTGCCCTCCGGTGCCCGCGCCTACCGCCTCCTGGGCGGGGAGGAAGCCACCGTCGAGGTGCTACTCGCCGCGGAGCCGACGGACACGAGCTTCCCGCTCCTGGTGAGGGCGTGGATCACCGAGCCCGACGGCACTCGGATCGAGCTACCGGGCAAGGTGATCAACCTGAACCCCTCGGCCATCGCCGAAGGCACTCAGGACCCGGAAGCCATCGAGGAGCAGGAATCCGACGAGGCGGCGGTGCGCCTGGAGCGCTTCGCGGCAGCGGTCCGAAAAGCCCGGGGCAAGCGCCGGGCTGAGCTTCCCACACATGCCCCACAAAACTGATGATGCCGAAAGCCATTCGACCGACCCGAACCCCGAAGCAGCTCCTCGCCGAGGCCCGCAGGGCCGCCGCCGTGGAGGAGACACTGGCCTCGGAGATCCAGACCGCGGAACAGATTCACGCCCTTGGCGGGCCGCCGGTGAGTTCCAGGCTGAAGGAGCGCCACGCGAGCGCGAGAGCGGAGCGCGTGAGGAAGGAGCGCGAGCTCGAGCCCGGTCGCCAGGCGTGGGAGGCGTACCACGCCGCCGTCGAGGAGGAGCGCAGGGCGGCGGAGCAGGAGCGCCACCACGCTATCCTCCGCGGGGTGCACAGGAACAATCCGGATTTCCTGCGCGGCCTCGGGATCGAGCCGCTGCCGGACCAGGACATCGTTGCGTATCCTCCGGAGGAGGTCTAGATGGCACTGAGTCGACACAGCATCCTGCACTACTGGGACGCCCTGTACGGGGTGACACCCATCGTGGGCGGCAGCCCGGTGTTTTCACGTAACGGCGGCGCCACCTTCCAGGGGCGCGAGCGCCTGGGGCGCACCGTCGTCGCCAGGACCCCCCGGCAGAGCTGGGCCACCCTCGACGGGGTGCGGCGCCCGGTGCTGCAGCTGGAGCCTGCTCGAACGAACAGGCTCCTCTACAGCGAGGCGTTCGAACAGTGGTACAGCACCGGCTCCGTCACCATCAACTCGGGGTTTACGGACCCCTTCGGCGGAACGGCTGCGCGGCTCGTCGGCACGTCCAGCAACCAGGCGATTTCCCTGGCGCAGACGCTCAGCGCTGGACTGGTGGCGGTGTCCGTGTTCATGCGGAGGAGCAGCGGGCAGCAGTACTTCGGGTTGTACGACCTGGGCTCTCCCGGAGGGTGGCGCTGCATCGTCACGGTGCGCTGGGACAGCAGCGGTACGCCCAGCCTTTCCACCGCGGCCGGCTCCGGTACGCTCCTGCCGGTGGAGGACTGGAGTGGGGGCTGGTATCGGCTGGGCTTCCTCACCACCACCAGCACCGCCGGCTCTCACGGGGCATACCTCTATCCCTCCGGAGGACTCGCGGCTGGCGACGTATTCGCCTTCGGCTACCAGGTAGAGGAGGGTCCGGGGGTGACCGGGTACATCCCCACGAGCGGCACCCCCGTGTCGCGGACCCTGGAGACGGTGCACTTCAGCCCCGCGCCTGCGGCGCAGGCCCTCGCCGTCTATCAACGTCTGGTCGTGAGCATCCCGAGCGGCAGCATCAACGGACGCTTCTTCTCCCTCGGACAGGCCACTGACGGTGAGCTCCCCCGCTTCCTGGCCTACCTGAATGGCTCCGGCAATCCGGCGGTCTACTACCAGAACAGCGGTGGCAATACGGCCAACTCCATCTCCGGCATCTCCGTCGAGTCGGGCGATACGCTCGAGATCCTGGGCATTCTCCAGGCCGACGGCAGTGCCCGCGGGGTCTTCTCCAGGAACGGCGCACCCGTCGTCGTGGGCAACTCGCCTGCGGGGCCCACAGGGGGACTGAGCGGGGCGTTCGGCCGCGTACACATGAACAGTGTGGGGACTGCGGAGGTCACGGCCGGACGGTACGCCGAGCTTAAGATCTTCAAGCTGGCCGACTTCTTCTCAGGCACGGACCAGGGGCGGATGGACGAGGCGCGTGCCCTCGTCCTGGGTCCCTCGGGGGACCTACTCTAGGAGGGAACCATGTATCACATGCGAAGAGCATCCGCCGCCGAATGGGCGGCATGGGCGACCACGATGGATACGGACCTGGACACCGGCATCCAGGCTCTGCGCCCCGCTGCCACCCCCGAGCTGCTCAACCGCGGTGTGGTGGTCGCGCACACCGATCCCGCTACGGCCGACGTATTCTTCCACGTCGGGAAGATCGACCCGCCCGCGCCGGGAGAGTTCCCTGGGGAGGCGATCACGCCGGTGGAGGGTCCGGACGTCTACCTGCGCCAGCGGCACCGGGCGCTGCCGCCGGAGCACAGGGCCCGGTTCTACCAGGCCCGCGTGTACCGCTCGCTGGATGGGAGCAACCTGCGCTCCGGCTGCGAGACCGCCGTGGCCGCGAAGCTCGGAGCCCGCGTCCCGGCGACGGGGAGGACCTCCGGCCAGCCCGCTGACCCTGCCGGCGCGCTGTCGGTGCTGGAGGAGGCGCGGCGGCGAGCCACCCCGGTGATGGACGCCACGGGGAAGGTGACGCGGGCCGCAACCGCGCAGGCGCTCCGGATCCCGATGGCCGAGGTGACCAGCGCCGACGTGGTCGAGGAAGACGTCCTGATCGGCCACCGCTGGGCCGGGGAGCCGGACTCCTGAACTGAAGCAGGTAGCGGCAGGAAGCAGGTGCGGTAGACATTCGCGACAACGGCCGACAGAGGCCCCGGCTCGGCACAGCGCCCGAGCACGGGGCCTCTGTTCTCCCGCACCCGTGGCGGTCTGCCGAGGGCTCCCGCAGGGCAGGTCAGCACGAGTGGACGGCAACCCTGAACAAGGAACGTGTTCGTGAGCAGCAACGCAGTCCTCACCCTCGACTGGCCGGCCATCGCGGGGAGCGGGTTGATGGTGAGCGTCCTCCTGCTGGCCCTCGTGGAGCGCCTGCGGCGTACGTTCGCCACCCGGCAGGACCTCGACGGTTTCGGTGACCGGCTGAACGCCCTGCAGAGCCTCTACCTGCAGGTGCGCGAGGCCGCCGACGAGGCGCGTGACCGGTCGGTCAATGTCCAGGCGGAGCAGAAATACCAGTGGGAGCGGATCGCGGAGCAGGTCATCCGGCCGCTGGAGCGCATCACCGACAAGCTGGAATCCGTGAGCGAGATCCAGGCGGCGCAGACGGCGTCGCTGGAGCACCTCGGGAAGTGGCTCGACCACACGGTCGCCCAGAACCATACGGCAAGGAGGTCGGAATGAAAGCAATTCGGGCACGGCTCGCCGCCATCCTGGCGAGCTTCGTCATGGCCGCGCTGGTGAACCACGGAATCGCGGAAGCCACGCCCGAGCTCACGGGCAGGATCGCGGGGTGGGTGGAGCACACCTTCGAGCTGGTGCTTTTCCTGGGGTACGCCGTGCTCCACCCCTGGATGCAGAAGCGCTGGAACCCCACCGGCGCCTTCACCGGGGAGGCCGCGCGCAGGCTGGAGCACGTGGCGCACGTGAACGGGAGCTGATCCCGCCGGGTGCGTTCCAGTACGGCATGAAGTACCCGCCCTTCGGGGCACCACGACACGAGAACGGCCCGGAGAGGCCCCGGCCCGGCACAGTGCCCGGGCGCGGGGCTTGTCTTTTAACCCTTTCGATGACTTCCAATGAACAAGCGGTTACTGCGATGGGTGGCGGGCATGGCGGCCGTCGTCCTCGGCATCTGCTCTCCACCGGGCGTTGCACCGGATGCGGCGGCACAGTGCAGCGGCAGCGAGTGCACCGACGTGACTCCCCCGTACATCTCGATCACGCCGGGAACGAGCACCCGCACCTCGGCGGACCTGGAGGTGAGGACCGAGGTGTGCGAGAACGACCTTCTCGACCTAGGTACGTTCCAGGTGCAGCTGAACGGCCATGACGTGAGCTTCCGCTTCGCAATCGGTCGAGGCACGAAGGCGGGGTGCCAGGATTACGCCGCTTCCGTGGGCAGCATTACCCTGAACCTGGGCACCAACTCCTTCTGGACGAGGATCTGCGACCGGGCGGAGAACTGCGCTGAACGCACCGAGGTCTACACCTACGATCCCGACGCGGACGTCTCGCCGCCCACGATCGAGATCCAGCCGCCGGGGGGAACATACACGAGCTCGCACCTTCCGGTGACGATCTCCTGGCGCGACGACAAGGGGCTGGACGGGAGCCGCCGCTCCGTGAAGCTGAACGGCATCGACGTCACAGGGAGCTTCACCTACAGCGGATCGGCGACCGCCGGCCTGTCGGAGGACACGGTCATCCTCGCGGTCGGGAGGAACACCCTGACCGCCTCCATCTGCGACCTGGCGGGGAAGTGCACCACGGTGCAGGCGGTGTACACCAGCGACACGTCCCCGCCGAAGGCGACGTTCACACCGGCCGGGGGCACGTACCCTGATTCGACGCTCGCGGTCAGGATCGACTGGGCGGACGACCAGGGCCTGAATGGAGACGGCCGCACGATCCACCTGAACGGTCAGGACCTCACGGAGAGCTTCAGCTACACCGCCGGGGAGACGAGCGGTAGCGCCGAGTCCGCCGACACGGTGAATCTGGCCCCGGGGTCCAACGAGCTGGCGGCGCGGATCTGCGACCTGGCGGGGAACTGCAGCACAAGCACGGTGACGTACCTGCGCTACCTCGGTGACCGCGTGGCGCCGGTCGTGAGCGCGCTGCCCCACAACGAGAGCTGGACCGCTGCGAGCGCGTTCGAGGCGGGCGCGAGCTACGGCACCGCGGCATACGTGACGCTGGACGTGCCACGCTCGGCGACCCTGCTCTACGCGGGCAGCCAGGCTTCCCCTATGGCCTTCGTGCAGGTCGACGCGGTGGACTACTCGGCCACGCCGCCGGAGATGGTTTCCATCTCGATCCGGGACGCGGCCGGCCGTCCGGTGTGGCTCGACAATGGGACCCAGGAGAACTTCTACGTCGGCGGGAACGGGACCATGCGCCTGGCCGCCCACTGGGACGCCGGCGCACTCACGACCGGGGCGCATACGTACACGGTCGTGGTCCGCAGCTGGTGGGGCAGGCAGTCCCTGGAGACCCGGCATTCCGTGCGGGTGCTCGTGGTGAACGAGCGCCGGAGCCCCTTCGGAGCGGGGTGGAGCCTGGCCGGGGTGCAGCGCCTCCACCCGCAGGGGGAGGGCGTCGTGGTCACCGGAGGCG
Organism: Longimicrobiaceae bacterium; assembly: GCA_035936415.1. Taxonomy (NCBI): domain Bacteria; kingdom Pseudomonadati; phylum Gemmatimonadota; class Longimicrobiia; order Longimicrobiales; family Longimicrobiaceae; species Longimicrobiaceae bacterium. The sequence goes on along the minus strand of DASYWD010000226.1, from coordinate 13,699 downwards.
ACGGCTCGGCCGCGTACTTCGCGGTCGCTTCCTGCGACACCGATCCGCACGGGCAGCAGCGGTGCACCTACACCTCGCCGGCGGGGGATTTTTCCACCCTCAGGTACGAGGGCGGCCAGTACACGCGGACCTACCTGGACGGATCCTATCTCCACTTTTCAGCCGGCGGGCTGCTCTCTTCAGCTTCGGACCGTCTCGGCAACCGGACCGCTCTCTTCTGGACCACCTCGGGCCTGCTGGAGTCGGTCCAGGATCCCGCGGGGAGGTCCATCACCTTCGGGTACGACGGAAAGGGCAGGCTGTCCCGCATCCAGGATCCCACGGGGAGGGCCACGCTGTTCCAGGTGGATGCGGCGGGCGACCTGGTGCGGATCACGGAGCCGGACGGAATTGCCGCGCTCCGGGCCCACTACGACGCCCGGCACCGGATGCGCGCGCAGTGGGACCGGAACGGGAGCGGATGGAGCTACACGTACGACGCGGCGGGCAAGCTCGCCACGCTGACGCCGCCCCAGATCACCGCGGAGGGGCAGCAGGTGCGTCCAGAGACCCGGTTCCGCTCGCCGGAAGCGGTGATGCTCCCGGAGCCGGGCAAGGGGGCCTTCCTGAACCCTGCGCGACGCCTCCTGCCGAATGACGTATGGGCCCGGATCATGGAGCCCCGGGGCGACTCGGCCACCTTCGTGCTCGACCGCTGGGGCGCGGTGGCGCGGTACCGCGACCGGGAGGGGCGAATCGGAACCGTGCTGCGCAACGAACTAGGCCAGGACACGCTGGCGGTCACACCCAAGGGGGACACCACCAGCTACACCTGGAGCGGTCCCAACCTCGTCAAGGTGCACGGCCGGAACACGGGGTACACGGTCAACTACGACTACGACCTCCGCTTCAACCAGGTGCACTACGCGTGGGGAAGCGTTCCGGCTACCCGGATCTTCTACAACTCCCGCGGGCTCGTGGACAGCACCCTGGTCTGGGGCTCAGGCAGGGCGAAGACCAGCTACACCTACGACGCGCGCGGGCGGGTGAGAACGCTCACCGATCCCGAAGAGAACCGGTCCGAGTTCTTCTACGACGGCAACGCGTGGATGAACACCGATTCGGTACGGTCCGCGGTGGGGAGGACCGCGTTCACGTACGACTCGTTCGGCCGTCTCGCCACCACGCGGGACCCGCTGGACCACGTGAGCGCGGTGCGGTACGACGTCCTGAACCGCGTCAGAGCCTCGGTCAACGCGCTCATGGACAGCACGAGCTTCACGTACGACCCGCTCTTCCTCACCGCCGTCCGTGACGCCCGGGGGCAGACGTACGGGTTCGAGCAGAACGTGCTGGGATGGGACACCGCGCAGGTGGACCCCCGCGGCTCGCGCGAGCACACCACGTACGACGTGAGCGGCAACGTGCGCACCTACACGAACCGCCGCGGCCAGACGGTGGAGTTCTCCTACGACGCGTTCAACCGCCTGGAGGAGCGCCGGGCCGACGGCAAGCGCACCCGGTACACCTACGATCCGGCCGGCTTCTTCGTGGTGGTGAGCAACGAGGAGAGCATCGACACCGTCCGCACGGACACGATCGGCCGGGTGACGCACGAGATCGCGGTGCGGAGCGGGAAGAAGTACACGGTGCGGACAAGCTATGACTCGCGCGGGCGCCGGGGCGGAGTGCTGCTGTTCGTTCCGGGCGAGGAGTACGCCACGTTCCGGTCGGTGGATTACGTCTACGACGACGTAAACCGCCTGGATCGGATCAGCGCTTCGGGCTCCGAGACCCGGATCGGCTACAACGCGAACCGGCAGCCGATCCAGTTCCGGCTCCCCACGGGGGACACCGTCGACGTGTCGTACCCGGCCACCGGGACGGTGGGGAGCATCCGCTACCGGGACGTGGCGCTGAACCAGGCCGCGGGGGTGCTGTACCGGCACGACCCCCTCCGCCGCGTGCTGGAGCGCAGGAGCGCGGTGGGCGACACCGTGCGGGAGTACCGCTACGATCCGGTCGGGCGCCTGAAGGGGCACGTGGACCTCCTCGATCACCCGGAGAGCTGCGTGTGGGATCCGTCGTACGCGGAGCTGTGCACCGGCGGTACGCAGGACACGCTCCGGACCCGGACGTACGCCTACGACGCGGTGGGGAACCGCATCGACGGGGCAGGCGCCGTGGAGCCGGGCAACCGCCTCCGCTACGTGCGGGGCGACTCGCTGGAGTACGACGCGGACGGCAACGTCACCCGCAAGTACAGGCCGGGCTTCGAGCAGCGCTTCTTCTGGAGCTCGCTGGGGCAGCTGGACAGTGTGCGCACCACCCGCTCCGGTGTGGCGGAAACCGTCCGCTTCGGCTATGATGGGCTCGGCCGCCGGGTGCGCAAGAGCACGGACGCGGGCACGGCGGGCTACGTGTACGACGGGCAGCAGGCGGTGCTGGAGCTGGACGGCGCAGGCGCGGTACGGGCGTGGTATGCCTTCTATCCGGGGGTGGACCGGCCCTACCTGATGGAGCGCGGCGGCGCACGCTACTACTACCTGACCGAAGTCCCGGGGCACGTGGCGGGGCTGATCGACAGCACGGGGGTGCTGGTCAACCAGTACCGCTACAGCCCCTTCGGCGAGGCGGAGGTCGTGCGCGAGCAGGTGCAGAACCCGCTGCGCTTCACCGCCCGGGAGTACGATGCGGAGACGGGGCTGTATTATTACCGGGCCCGCTACTACGATCCTGCTCTGGCGCGCTTCATCAGCGAGGACCCAATCAGGCTGGAAGGGGGGATCAACCCGTACGCGTATGCCGCGAATGACCCGGTCAACCGCACGGACCCCAGTGGCCTGACTCCAGAATGCTACTATCTCGTGACGACTTGGAGGGTTACCACTCGACGTGGCGGAAGGATCATCGACCAGTATACTTACCAGACCCGTGAGTTCCTGTACTGTGACCCTCGACCCGCTGAGCAAGGGCTGGATTCCGAGAGGGATCGGCTTCAGGGGCAGGCGCAGCAACAAGAGCAGCCTCTTGGCGTATGCTCAGCGTCCTCAATCATCAACAACCCGTTTGTCAGAGCGGCAGGGAGCGACGCGTACGCGCGGGCGGTCCGGTCGGGACGTGTTTGGCACGAAAGGCGGGAGCAGGGAAATTGGCTGATTCCCACACCGAAGGGCGGATACAAGATTGCTCCCTCGGCTCCCGGATTGACCGATGTGCGAATGGCTCCTGGTGAGCCGCCAGGCGGCGCCACGTGGCTGGTGCATTCGCATCTGTATCGCAGGGCTCCCGGTGTACCCGGACAAAGCCTCAGCGTAAACGATACAGCTTGGGCCCGTGCCACCAACAAGGGGATAATGGCCTTCGGACCAGACAGCATCTCGTGGGCCTTACCCGGTGGCCCGATCTACAACTGTCCACGATAAGAAGGATAGGATTGATGAGGAACACGTGCAGTTCCGCGATCCAGTGGCTCTCTCGTGCGGCAATCGTCTTGATTGGGATGGGAGCCGTCACGACTGCTTGCGGGCGTGAACCGTCTCCAGAGGTCGATACCGGTGTGGCACGTGTAGAGAACATGGTCCTGCAGTCGCCACCCCGCGGCGACAGTGCGTGGGCTGTGATTGTCGCATGGGGAGCTTTCGTAGCCCGAACTCCCGGGTATCCCATCACGGTATCAGACTACAGTCGAGATGGAGAGGACCATCTGGTCACCTTTTCACCCACAGAGCTCGGCTTAGGAGGTAGTGGAACCGTAAGGGTTGGACCAGACGGCACTACCACAATCGTGGACCTTCAGCAGTAAGCGCGCAGGAGCTTACTATTCCGAATGGCTCGCCCAGACAGGGCGAGCCATTCGATGTACATGCGCAAGCAGGTGGAGAACCCGCTACGCTTCACCGCACGGGAGTACGATCCGGAGACGGGGCTGTACTACTACCGTGCGCGCTACTACGATCCCGCTCTGGCGCGGTTCATCAGCGAGGACCCGATCGGGCTGGAAGGAGGAATCAACCCGTACGCCTACGCGGGCAACGACCCGGTCAACTTCACCGATCCGTTCGGGCTGTGTGTGGGAGTTGGGAGTACGGGCAGAGGTGTGCACACGGTTGCGTGCCCGTTCCACGACCGCGCCGAGATCCCCTGGGGCCTGCAGTCCGCCGGAGCTGCGCTGGAGAGGGACTGGGAAGCATTCCAGAAGATGTTCCGCGACATGCAGGCGGAAGTGCTGAGGAACGCCGGCTCGTCCGAGTTCTGGTCGGATGCCACATTAGGAGGTAGCTCGGTATGCGGACACCCCAATGCTGATCCGAACCGCTGTGTTGTCGCGGCTACGTTCGCGGATTGGATCGGACCGGGAGGGGCGTCGAGGGGCTTGGTTCAGGCCACTCGTGCGACGAAAGCCATTAACCTTCCAGGCTGGCGAAAGATCAGTATCGACATGGAGCACATCACTTCCGGTCATATGGCGGGAGGGAGCCGGGTAAGCCCACTGAAGACATTGTTCCCAGCAGGGATGTCCGCGAGAGCAGTGGAACGAGTAGTAAGGCAGGCATACCGAAACGCAGGAGACAAGCTCGCATCCCAGGGAGAAAGGGTGCTGTTGCAAGGCGAATATGGTGGCCTCACGATCCAGATGTGGATCAATAGGGCAACGAAGAGAATCGAGACCGCATACCCCGTATGGTAGAAAGGACGCACATGACCAGGCTACCACACGACGAGCAAGCAGACATCAACTTTGTAACTGACCGGTCATCCTTGGAGCGATCCGCATACGGTCAAGTGAGTGGCCGAATCCACGCAAGGATTGGCGAGAGTGCATTCCCAGAACAGCACTGGTCGGACTCGGTCGTCACTCTCTTGACATGGTGGCTAGAGGTAGTCCTCAACCTCCTCTCACGCGAGAAATCATCCGTCCGATTGAGATTTATGGACGGCCCGTTCTGGATGGATGTGCTGCCGAGATCGGAGGCGCTTTGGGCAGTGCAATGTAGGAATGGTACCCAAGGCAGGGTCATGCACGAAAGCTTTGTAGCACCCGAAGCCATGGCGAGGGCGTTGCTGAATGTGGCTACCACAATACTTGAGGAATGTGCAGCCCGGGGCTGGGATTCGCGGGAGATCAGCCGTCTGGCAGAGCTCCGGGGCAGACTGGAGGCCATGGTGGCTTCGTGATTATTGCCCCTGACGAACTGATCCAGCGCTGACTATGGGAATACGCGGGTCCGGCCAAACGAGGCCGGACTCGTGTACCATGCTGCCCCTCAAATGGCAAACTGGCGGTCGGTTCCGGTGGACTGGGCCTACCTGATGGAGCGCGGCGGCAAGCGGTTCTACTCCCTGACCGAAGTCCCGGGGCACGTAGCGGGGCTGATCGACAGCACGGGGGCGCTGGTCAACCAGTACCGCTACAGCCCCTTCGGCGAGGCGGAGGTCGTGCGCGAGCAGGTGGAGAACCCGCTGCGCTTCACCGCACGGGAGTACGACGCGGAGACCGGGCTGTACTACTACCGAGCCCGCTACTACGACCCCGCGCTGGCGCGGTTCATCAGCGAGGACCCGATCGGGCTGGAAGGAGGAATCAACCCGTACGCCTACGCGGGCAACGATCCGGTCAACTTCACCGATCCCTTCGGGCTGTGTGTGGGAGTTGGGAGTACGGGCAGAGGTGTGCACACGGTTGCGTGCCCGTTCCACGACCGCGCCGAGATCCCCTGGGGCCTGCAGTCCGCCGGAGCTGCGCTGGAGCGGGACTGGGAAGAGTTTGCAAAGCACTTCCAGGCGTTGATGTTAGCATGGTGGGAGGGATACAATGTTGCTATCTCCGACCCTCTCGCCGACCCGCCGCCTGGAGGGAGTTTCGGATGGTGGATTGGAAAGTTCTCGCTGGTAGCAGGTACTGCTGGGACCGCGAGCAGATTCGGAACAGTGCGCAGTGGCGGAGGCACTGTCGCAGCGACTAGTGCTGGTGGGCGGCCCTGGTTCGCACCTGCCGCTGGTGAAACTCGCGTCAGCCGTTGGATGAGTGAGGCCGAGTTTAGAGCTATGAGGCAGACGGGCACCCTGCAGGTCGGGGCAAACGGAAGAACGTACGTGACAGCCGTGGGTGCCCCGAAGCCCGGGGGAACCGGCAACATAAGGGTGGACTTCAACGTTCCATCTGAGGCTCTTCAAAGGGCGAGCCAGGCAGACTGGTTCCAAATCTTCAGTGCCGGTCGGAACATCCCTATCAATGGAATTGTGCGAGTACCATGAGCACCATCTACCGCTGTCTGCTATCGACGCATGACGAAGCAATGCAGGTGCTGGATTCTGCACAGGGAGTAGACGCCGCCTATGACGTCTTTGAGGCGAAGGCGACGAACGAGGCAGGACGCGATGTGACGATTTTTCGCGCAAGAACCGCAGAGGTGGTTTTGCGCGCTGGTCAGCTACATCCATCAGATCGCGCTACGTTAGCTTTCTACGGCCCGTTTTTGTATGAGGTGGCGTTCAGTGTACATGAGCTCACCCAGGAAAGTGGTGGTCTCGCCTGGGATGCGCTCACAGCGGTTAACGTCTCTCAGCCATGTACAGTATGGCTCAACCGCATGACGTATGGCGAGAGGCAGATCCAGCCAGTCGCACCTGTCCGATACGTCCCCTTCTCAGATGGTACAGAGGGCTACGTTCTTGAAGCGGAGGAGTTGGCAGAGCTACTTGGAACCTAGATATGCAGTACTCCCGCGTTTGGTGGGGCACATGAGATAGATGCCTGGTGTGGGTGGGGAAGTCAGCCCGATTTCCCCACCTGTACAGTGATAATGTTCCCCTGACAGTTGCCTCCGCCGGGTGCGCAAGAGCACGGACGGGGGCACGGTGGGCTACGTGTACGACGGGCAGCAGGCGGTGCTGGAACTGGACGGCGCAGGTGCGGTGCGGGCTTGGTACGCCTTCTACCCGGGGGTGAACCGGCCCTACCTGATGGAGCGCGGCGGTGAGCGCTACTACTACCTGACCGAAGTCCCGGGGCACGTGGCGGGGCTGATCGACAGCACGGGGGCGCTGGTCAACCAGTACCGCTACAGCCCCTTCGGCGAGGCCGAGGTCGTACGCGAGCAGGTGCAGAACCCATTGCGCTTCACCGCCCGGGAGTACGATGCGGAGACCGGGCTGTACTACTACCGTGCGCGCTACTACGATCCCGCGCTGGCGCGGTTCATCAGCGAGGACCCGATCGGGCTGGAAGGAGGGATCAACCCGTACGCCTACGCGGGCAACGATCCGGTCAACTTCACCGATCCCTTCGGGCTGTGTGTGGGAGTTGGGAGTACGGGCAGAGGTGTGCACACGGTTGCGTGCCCGTTCCACGACCGCGCCGAGATGCCTTGGGGCCTGCAGTCCGCCGGAGCTGCGCTGGAGAGGGACTGGGAAGCATTCCAGAAGATGTTCCGCGATATGCAGGCGGAAGTGCTGAGGAACGCTACCTCTTCCGAGTTCTGGTCCGATGCCATGTTCGGAGATAGCTCGATATGCGGGCACCCCGAGGCTGATCCAAACCGCTGCACCGTCGCGGCTACGTTCCCGGATTGGATCGGACCAGGAGGGGCCGCGCGTCGCAATGCATTTGCGCCTCTTGGCCAAGTACGGGAAGGGTGGTTCCAGAGTACTTCAGAATGGTCGCATTCGCTACTATGGGCGGCTGAGCCCCGCGCAAGAGCAGGGCACCATGATCGGGAGACGGAAGGCGAGGGAATGGAACCCCGTCACGGGTGCGATGAGGACATGGCACGAGACTTTGGATGCTGCGGGCCGCGTACGCATCGTGCGGCCTATCCAATCCCGAATTCACTACATGTTCGACGAGGGAGGAAGGTACATTGGAACGTTCTAGCGAAAGGCCACTCCCAAGCCGAGCAGAAGTTGAACAGCGGCTGTTCGAGCTGATTGCAGGTCGCGCTTCACGGGAAGAAATCAGTATGTGGGCTGCACAATGGGTCGCGATGGACGATCCGCACGTTTCGGACGAGGCAGTGTGGGACGTGCTTGATCGCCTTTCTGGCGCTGATACAATCAGCACGGATCGTCCATACCTATACGGGGAGGAGGACTTCCGCAGCTGGTTGAACGACTTGCGCCAGACTCAGCCACGTCCGACGGAGTAGGCTCCCTTCAAGATTACTCGACGCGCGACGCAACGGGAGCGGAACGAGGTTTCGGCCTCGTCCCGCTTTCGGCGCTTCCGGAGGTGCAATTCATCCAAGCGAGCAAACACGGCATGGCAGGGACAGTAAGGATCGGCGACATCGTCGAGATTACCACTCGAAAGGGGCTGGCCTATGCGCAGTACACGCACAAGCACCCGCAATTTGGTGCGCTTCTGCGCGTTCTTCGTGGTCTTCATAGTGAACGACCTGCAAATTTCCATGCTTTAGCCGAGGAGCACCCGCAGTTTTCAACCTTCTTCCCACTCCAGGCCGCTTGGAACCGCGGCATTGTGCAGATCGTGAGCAACGTGCCTGTAGCCGAGCATGCGGCAGCGTTCCCGATCTTTCGAGATGGCGTGCAGGATCCATATACGGGGAGAGTGCGCTGGTGGCTTTGGGACGGGGAGACAGAGTGGTCTGTGGATGAACTCACAGCTGAGCAAGAGAAGGCGCCAATCAGGGAGATCATCAATGACACCCTGCTGATTGAGAGAATCGAGTCGAATTGGAGTTCTGAGCGCGATAGCTTCTGACAAGCTATCGCCGTACGACACTACAGCCTGCCCCACCCCTCCATCCCGTCAACCGTGGAGCCTCCAAGCGGCTCGCTCTACTCCCCGGCGGGCACGACTGTCAGGCGAATCGCATCACTGCACAACCAGGGATGTGGCCTCCTCACATAGCTTGAGCCTCGATCACGCTCAGCGGCGACCTGGTCGGAACCGTTCTCGTCAGCCGCAGCCCGGACGCCTCCAGCAGCGCCCGGTACTCCTCCTCCGTGCGCTCCCTGCCGCCGGTTCCCATCAGCATCTGCACGTCCAGGAGCTTGGAGGGGCTCGGCTCGTTCCCCACGGGAACGACCATCTCGACGATCAGCACCCTTCCGTTCTCATCCATGGCCGAGGCCACGTTCCGCAGGATCCGGATGCTGCGCTCGTCGTCCCAGTCGTGGACGACGTGCTTGAGCACGTAGGCGTCCGCGCCCGGTGGAACGGACTCGAAGAAGTCCCCCGACACCAGCTCCACCCGGTCGGCCACCCCCTCCCTGCCGAGCAGCTCGCCCGCGCCCCCGACCACCGGAGGGAGGTCGAACAGGACGCCCTGCGCCCCGGGGTTCGCCTTCAGGATCCCGGCGAGCAGGATCCCTTGGCCGCCGGCCACGTCGACCACCCGCCGGAAGCGGGAGAAGTCGTAGCCCCCGACGACCGCCGGCACCGCAGCCCAGGAGTTGCTCGTCATGGCGCGGTTGAAGAGCTCGCCGGCCGCCGGATCCCGTTCCAGCAGCTCGAAGATCTCCATGCCGTACGCCTTCCGGACCGCCGTTCCGCCGGTCCGGACGCTGTGCATCAGCTCGCCGTACATGCGCCAGTGCCACTCTCCGCCCATCATCCGGGTGATGTCGCGCATGGAGTCCGGCACGTCGCTCCGGAGCAGCGCGGCGGTCGGGGTGAGCTCGAAGGTCCCGTCGGGACGCTCCGCGAAGATCCCGACGCCCGCCAGCATGCGGAGCACCCGGTACAGCGACAGCGCATGCGTGTCCGTCCGGGAGGCCAGCTCGGCCGCGGTCTGCGGCCGCTCGGCGAGCAGGTCCGCGATCCCTCCGTGTTCGTGGCTTGATCCTGCTGGGTCATCTTTCTCACTCCTCGCGTAGGCGGTCCGGCGTCTCCGGGCTCCCCGGTGCGCGAACGAAAAGCTTGCGCGACGAACCGGCCCCGGCATCATTGCTCGGGGGGGCGGGGAGGGGAGGCGGCCCGCACCGGCCGTCGAGCTCCCATAGACGATGCGGTGGGACGGCGTGCCGGGGTATCGCCATTTCCAGGGGGAGCCGTGACACCAGCCGTTCGACTGACCACGCGGGCGGAGCGCGAGACGCTCCGCTCGATCAAGCGGGCCTGCTATGCGGGGCTGGACTCGGTGACGCTGCGCCAGGAGGTGGGGCGGCGCGCGGCCGCGATCGTGCCCGCCGAAGCGTACGGGCTCATGGCCCACGATCCGGATACGGGGCTCTTCACCCACGGCTGGGCGGAACGGCTGTCGGGGCGCTACCTGCAGAGCTACATCGAGGAGGTCTACCCCTCCGAGATCGCCGAATTCATCGACCTGGCCCGCTCCGGCCTGACCACGTCGCTGCACAGCTCCGAGCCGTCCATGGAGCTGCTCCGGGCGGAGGGGCTGGAGCACACGCTCCACGCCGCCCTGTGCGTCGAAGAGGAGATGTGGGGGTCGTGGTGCCTGTTCCGTGAGCCGTCCTCCAGGTCGTTCGGTGAGAGGGAGGCGCGCTTCCTCCGCGCCGTCGCGCCCCACGTCGCGCGGGGGCTGAAGGCCGCCGCCGCGATCGAGGCGGCGAGGGAGGGCGCGGGCGCGGCGGAGGGCTCCGGGCCGGGCGTGATCGTGCTGGACGGCCGGAGCCGCATCGTGCTCCGCAGCGGGCCCGCGTCGGCGCAGCTGGGTGACCTCGCCGACGTCGGCCACCCCGCGGAGACGCTTCCGAGCGCCGTCGTCAGCGTCCTGGCGCAGCTGCGGGCCGAACGGGCGTGCACGGCGGACCCGCTCCCCCTGAGCACGGGGCTCCGCACGCAGGGCCGCTCCGGGCTCTGGTACGCGCTGCGGGCCTCGCGTGCGGAGCCGGACGAATCCGGCGAATCCGCGACGGTGGTGGTGATCGAGCCGGCCACGCCGCGCGACCCCGTGCCGATCCTGGCGCAGCGGTACGGCCTCACCCCGAGGGAGCGCGAGGTGGTCCTGCGTGCCGCCCGCGGCGACTCGACCAAGCAGATCGCCGCACGGCTCGGCCTGTCCGTCCACACCGTTCAGCACCACCTGAACCATGCCGGCGACAAGGTCGGCGCGCGGGGGCGCAAGGCGCTTCTGGCCAGGCTCTTCTTCGATTCCGCGGCCCCGCCCGGCGGCTGAGGCCCCGGGTGCGCACGCGGGCGCGAGCCGCCGGTCGGCTCCCCGTCACTCCACCACGACGGTCCCCTTCATGAACGGGTGCGGCTCGCAGTGGTAGGCGAACCGGCCCGCCTGGTCGAAGGTGCGCGAGTAGGTGGCCTTCGGCACCAGCAGCCCCGAGTCCCACCCGGAGGCGTCCGAGGTGCTGGTGTGCGCCTCGGTGTCGCAGTTCACCCAGGTCACCCGCGTCCCCCGGCTCACGCGGATCTCCCCGCCCCCGAAGGCGAAGTTGCGGATCTGCACGGTGGACGCCGTGGGCGAGGCGCACAGGTCCTGGCCCGGGGGCGTTTCGGTGATGGCGCTCCGCTCGGAGAAGCACCCGGAGAGCGCGGCGCCCGAGGCGAGCGCCAGGCCCAGGAGGCGGAGGATCGGTCTGTTTCTCATGGCGCCCGGACCACCACCGTCCCCTTCATGAAGGGGTGCGGGGTGCAGGAGAAGGGGTAGGTGCCCGGCGTGTCGAAGGTGCGGCGCCAGGTGGCGCCGGGCTCGATCAGGCCGGAGTCGAAGCCGCCGTCGGTCGCGGTGACGGTGTGGGCCATGGGGTCCTCGTTCTTCCACTCCACCGTGGTGCCCGCCGCCACCTCGATGCGCGCGGGCGTGTACGCGAAGCCCCGCATCCCCGCCCGGACCAGCGCCCCCCCGGCCGCGGGAGCCTCCGCCGACGGCGTGGCAGCCGCGGCGGGCACGGCCTCCGTAGGCGGCGGCACGGCGGCCACCCCGCCGCCGCTCCCGAACCAGCGCCGCAGCGTCAGCGGCACCGTGAACTCGAAGCCGTAGCGGACCCGTTCGCCCCCGCGCGAGATCCCCTGCAGCGTGGTCGTGTAGGTGTTGGACGCATGCACGGAGAGGCTGTGCGGGGTGTGCGGGATCGCCAGGTGGAGGCCCGCGCTCCAGGCCATCTCCTCCCCCTCCTCCCGGTTCAGCAGCGTGGCCGCGTCCCCCGCCACCGCCCACCACCGCCCCAGGCGGAAGGTGGCTCCCCCCGCCGCGGCGAAGCGCGTGTTCCCGGTCTCGAACGGGTCCGACATGACCCGCGCCGCGCCGATCACCCGGAGCGGCCCCAGCCGCCGCGCCAGCGACACCTCCCCGTCCACCCCCTCGGCCGCCAGGTTGTAGCCCACCTGTCCGGCCACGTCCAGCGGCGCCCCGTCGTCCTGTGAGAAGAGGCGGTGCCGCGCGAAGAACTCCCACTCGTTGGGGTAGCGCGGCGCCAGCACCGAGTTGGTGGCGTAGTGCACCCCCAGCAGGGTGCGGGAGGGAAGCCCCGCCGCCACCGTGAAGGTGGGGGTGTTGGACACCTTCCGCTCCGGCGAGGCGCTCGCGGTGAAGCGGTGCATGAAGTTGAAGTACAGCGTCCCGCTCGTCCCCACCCACGCTCCCGACAGGTTGGGCGGGCGGTCCAGCAGCGACTGGGCCCCCGCCGCGCCCGCGGGCGTCCCCGCCGCGAGCGCCAGCGCGCAGAGCCCCGCCCGGGAACGGCTCCGCCACGCCCTCATTGGACGGTCACCGTTCCCCGCATCCCCATCGCCATGTGCGGCATGCAGTAGAAGGGGTAGGTCCCGGGGGCGACGTTCGCGAAGGAGACGGTGTAGCTCTCCCCCGGCTTGGTGAGGAGCGGCCCGGCCAGCGGCGACATGGTTTCCGGCATCCCGGCCGCGAGCGCGCGCTCGGCCGGGTCGGGGATCTTCTCCGCGTCGAAGGCCACGTTGTGCGGCCCTCCCGAGACCATCACGAACTTCACCCGGTCGCCCTGCTTCACCGTGAGCTTCGCGGGGACGAAGCGGTAGGCGCTCCCCTCCTGGACCATGCGGACCTCGTGCACGGCGGGGGCGGGCTCCGGCGCCAGCATCCGCGTGAATGCCACGGGGAAGGGGAGGAGGAGCCCGGCCATCAGCGTCCATCCGATCATCTGCATGCGTTCATCCCTCCGTGCTGGTGTTGGAGTGGGTGTGGGCGTGCGCCGCCGCGACGCGGGTCACTGGACCACCACGCGCCCGGTCATCCCGCTGTGCCGGGTGCAGACGTACGGGTAGCTCCCGGCCGTGCCGAAGGTTCGCGAAACGGAGGTCCCCGCGCGGGTGTCGGGGATACTCCCGCCCGGAGGGGCGGTGCCCTGGAAAGTGACGTTGTGCGTGGCCCCGCCGATCTGCCACGTCACCGTGGTCCCCGCCGCGACCGTCACCTCCGCGGGGCTGAAGGAGGTCCCGGGCGTGGTGACGGTCACGCTCGCGGGCGGCGGAGTGGTGGGCGGGTTCGCCGGCGGGTTGGCGGGAGGCGTGCCGCCGGTGACCACCACCGTCCCGGTCTTTCCCTTGCTCTCGTGCCGGGCGCACCGGTAGGTGTAGGTGCCCGGGGTGGGGAAGGTGCGCGACACCGAGACGCCCCGGTCCGTCCTGGGGACGTTCCCGCCCGGGGGCGCGGGGCCGTCCCAGGTGATGTCGTGCTCGTCGTCGCCCATGTTCCAGGTGACCGTCCCTCCCACCGCGATGGTGACCGCCGACGGCGAGAAGGAGTGGTCCCCCACGTTCACGGTCACCGTAGCCGGGTCGGGGCTGCCGGGAGGTGCGGGGGTGGTGGGC
>DASYWD010000225.1 GCA_035936415.1 Longimicrobiaceae bacterium | reverse complement strand
GCGGAGGCCGGCGGGGGACCGCCGCGCCCCCGCAGGCGCGTGAGCGCGGCCGCTCCGCGCGGGTGGTGCACCACGGCCTCCGCTTCCTCCTCCTCTTCGCGGTGGCGGCGGCGGTGTACCTGCTCTTCCCCCCGGCGCGCGTCTCCGACTCCGCGGCGCTGGAGCGGGGGATGGTGGCGCCGGCCGACGTGGTCGCCGAGTTCGGCTTCCAGGTCCCCAAGGACCCGGCGGAGCTGCGCCGGGAGCAGGAGGAGGCGGCCCGGAGCGTCCCGCCGGTCTACGACTTCCGCCCGGCCGCGGCGGACAGCGTCCTGGCAGGGATCCGCGGCTTCTTCGCCGCGGTGGGGACGGTGGTGGGGAACGAGCCGGACCCGCGGGCGGGGGTCCAGGCCGCCCTCCGGGGGAGCCGCGTGGCGGCCACGCCGGGCTCCGTGGAGCTGCTCATCGACCCCGACCGGCGGGCGCGGCTCGTGGACGCCACCGAGCGCGCGGTGCGGGACATCCTGCCGGTGGGGGTGGCGCCGACCTCGCTGGAGCGGGAGGGGATCTCCGCCGTGCGGGTCCGCGGCGCCGTCGGCGGGGAGCGGATCGCGCCGGTGGACTCGATCATAACTCCGGACCAGTTCTACCGGCTCGCGTCGGCCCAGCTCCCCTCGGAGCTGGGGCCCGACGCGGCCGAGCTGCAGCGCCTCCTCCTGATCCGCTACTTCCAGCCGAGCCTGGCCTTCAACGAGCGCGAGACGGAGGCGGCGCGCGCCCGCGCGCGCGCGGCGGTGGACCCCGTGGCCGCCACGGTGCTCAGCGGCGAGAAGATCGTGGGCGCCCGCGAGCAGATCGGCGAGCGCGAGGAGAAGCGGCTGCGCGCCTACCAGGCCACGCTCGCCGAGCGCGGGCTGGACGACACGGTCGAGAACACCCTGAGCCGGGCCGTCGGCGCCGTCCTCTTCAATGCCTCCATCCTCGCCATCCTGGGGCTCCTCCTCTGGCTGTCGCGGCGGACGCTGTACGACGACCTGCGCGCCCTGCTCCTGCTGGGCGTCCTGGTCACCGCGGTGGCCGCCACCGCGGCCCTGATCTCCTGGGCCGCCCTCCCGCAGGAGCTGATCCCCTTCACCTTCGCGGTGCTGATCGTCGCCACGCTCTGGGGGGGGCGGCTGGGGCTGTCTCTCGCGCTCCTGCTGGCGCTCCTTCTGGGCGGGCAGGCGCCCTTCCTCGGGATCACCGTCCCCTTCACGGCGGCGGTGACCGGCGCGGCGGCGGCGTTCAGCGTCCGGGCCGCGCAGCGCCGGTCGCAGACCTGGCTCTTCGTCGTGATCATCGCCGTGGCGTATGCGCTGGTGGCGGTCACGCTGGGCCTGCTGCGCTCGCGCGAGGGCCCGGACATCATCAACGGGGTGGCGTGGGGGGTGGCGAGCGCCGTGCTCTCGTCGGTGGTCGCCATCGGCTTCCTCCCGCTCATGGAGTCCTGGGCCCGGGTCACCACCGACGCGATGCTCCTGGAGCTTTCCGACACCAACCGCCCGCTGCTCCGGCGGCTGCAGCGGGAGGCGAACGGCACCTTCCACCACACCATCAACGTCGCCAACCTGGCCGAGGCGGCGTGCCACGCTATCGGCGCGAACTCGCTGCTGGCGCGGGTGGGGGCGTACTACCACGACATCGGCAAGGTCGCGAAGCCGCAGTACTTCATCGAGAACCAGCCCAAGGGGCGGAACCCGCACGACAAGCTGAAGCCCGCCATGAGCGCGGCGATCGTGCGGAGCCACGTGATCGAGGGGCTGCGGCTGGCCGACGAGGCGAACCTTCCCGCGCCGGTGAAGGCGTTCATCCGGGAGCACCACGGGACGCAGTCCATCTCCTTCTT
Organism: Longimicrobiaceae bacterium; assembly: GCA_035936415.1. Classification (NCBI taxonomy): domain Bacteria; kingdom Pseudomonadati; phylum Gemmatimonadota; class Longimicrobiia; order Longimicrobiales; family Longimicrobiaceae; species Longimicrobiaceae bacterium. The sequence goes on along the minus strand of DASYWD010000225.1, from coordinate 10,992 downwards.
CTACGAGAAGGCGAAGGAGGCGGACCCGGACGGCAGCGTCAACCCGCAGGACTTCACCTACATGGGGCCGAAGCCGCAGACCCGGGAGACGGCGGTGCTGATGATGGCCGACTCGGTGGAGTCCGCCGCCCACGTCCTCCCCGATCCCACCCCGGACCGGCTCCGCGAGCTGGTGGAGCGGATCGTCGCCGGGAAGATCGCCGCAGGGCAGCTCGACGAGTGCCCGCTGACGCTGCGCGACCTGGAGGTGGTCAGGGAGCAGCTCGCCCGGGTCCTCTCGGGGATGTACCACCACCGCATCGACTACCCGCCGGCCCCCCGGAGCGACGCAGCCGATCAGGGCGTCCCCGCGGCACCGGCGGAGGTCCCGGCCAGCGCCTGAGGGAGCCATGGACCGCATCGAGGTGGAGGTGAGCCTCGGGGAGGGCGTGACCATCCCCCTGGACCCGGCGGCCGTGGAGCGCGCCGTCCGCGCGACCCTGCGCGCCGAGGGGCATGCCGCCGCCGAGGTGTCGGTCGCCTTCCTGGGCGACGCGGAGATCACCGAGCTCAACCGCGAGTACCTGGGCCACGACCGCCCCACGGACGTGATCTCCTTCGCGCTGCACGGCGAGGGGGAGCCGGTGCTGGGCGACGTGTACGTGGGGCTCGACCAGGCGCTCCGGCAGGCGGGCGAGCTGGGAGTGGACGCGGCGGAGGAGCTGCTGCGTCTCGCGGTCCATGGAACCCTCCACGTGGTCGGCCACGACCACCCGGAGGGCGAGGAGCGCGCCGGGTCGGAGATGTTCCGGCGGCAGGAGGAGATCCTCCGCGAACTCCTGGATGCCGGCGGGACGCCGTGAGGCGCGTCCACCCATGAGCACCGCGGTGCCGCCGTCCCCGCCCGCTCCCGCGCCTCCGCCCCCCCCGGTGGCGGACCCGCTCGACCGTCTCCACGAGCTGCTCGCGGCCGGGGACGTCGAAGCGCTGGGGGCGTTCCTCTCCGAGTTCCACGCCCCGGACGTCGCCGACCTGCTGGAGGCGCTGGACGAGGACGACCGGGCGCGCGTGCTCCGCGTCCTCGCCCAGGACCCCGCCCTGGCGGCCGAGGCGCTCTCGGAGATGGAGTGGGAGGAGCACCCGGAGGATTCGCTGGCCGGCCTGGAGCCGGACCAGATGGCCGCGGTGCTCGCGGAGCTCTCCGACGACGACGCTGCCGACATCATCGGCGAGCTGGACCCGGAGGAGCAGGACCGGGTTCTGGCCTCGCTCTCCCTGGAGGAGGCCGGGGAGATCCGGCAGCTCCTGGAGTACGACGAGGAGTCGGCCGGCGGGCTGATGACCACGGAGCTGGTCTCCGTGCGCCACACCCTGAACGCGGCGGAGGCCATCGAGGAGGTCCGGCGGCAGGGGCAGGAGGTCGGGGAGTTCTACAGCATCTTCGTGGTGGACGAGGGGAACCGCCTGTGCGGCACCGTTCCCCTCCAGGCGCTGGTGATCGCCCGCCCGGACGCGAAGGTGATGGACATGGTGGAGGAGGTGGTCGCCACCGTGGCGCCGGGAGAGGACCAGGAGGAGGTGGGGCGCGTCCTCGCCCGCTACAACCTGGCCGCCGTGCCGGTGGTGGACGACGACGGCCACCTCCTGGGGCGGATCACCTTCGACGACGTGATCGACGTCATCGAGGCCGAGACCACCGAAGACATCCTCAAGTTCGGCGGCGTCTCGGAGGAGGAGGAGATCCGCGGCGGCTGGTGGGACGCCGTGCGCTCACGCCTCCCCTGGCTCTTCGTGAACCTGCTCACCGCCTTCGCCGCCGCCTCGGTGGTGGTGTTCTTCGAGGACACGGTGAGCGCCCTCCCCCTCCTCGCCGCCTGGATGCCGGTGGTCGCGGGGATGGGCGGGAACGCGGGGACGCAGGCGCTGGCGGTCACCGTGCGCCGTCTCGCCCTATCGCAGGAGACGCTCGGCGACCGCTGGAGCATCGTCGGCAAGGAGCTGCTCGTGGGGATCGGGAACGGCCTCGCCATCGGCGCCTCGGTCGCGGTGATCGCGTGGGCGCTGAACGGCAACCCGCTGCTCGGCGCGGTGGTGATGCTGGCCATGTGGCTGAACCTTTCCGTGGCCGGGTTCGCCGGCGCCTTCGTCCCCATCATCCTGGAGCGCGTGGGGGTGGACCCGGCGGTGGCGTCGTCCATCTTCGTGACGACGTTTACGGACCTGGTGGGTTTCCTGCTGCTGCTGGGCCTGGCGACGCAGGTGCTCCTCTGACGGCTCTTCCGACCCGTCCACGAAGCACGAACCGCGACCCGTCTTCGGGGTATCTTCGCGCATGCTTTCCGAGCTCCGCATCCGCAACTTCGCGCTGATCGACCAGCTCTCCGTCCGCCTCGGCCCCGGGCTCAACGTGCTCACGGGCGAGACCGGGGCGGGGAAGTCGATCATCGTCGGCGCTCTCTCCCTGCTGCTGGGGGAGCGCGCGTCCACCGACGTGGTCCGCGCCGGCTCCGACCGCGCCTCCGTGGAGGGCGTCTTCGAGGTGAACGGGCGCGACGACATCGCCCGCCTCCTGGACGAGCGCGGGGTGGAGCCGGAGGACGGCGTGATCGTCCTCAAGCGCGAGGTGGCCGCCGAGGGGCGCAGCCGCGCCTGGATCAACGGCTCCCCGACCACGGCGACGGTGCTCGGCGAGCTGGGGCGCGCGCTGGTGGACCTGCACGGGCAGCACGAGCACCAGACGCTCCTGCGCCGCGAGGAGCAGCGCGCCATCCTGGACGCCTACGCCGGCAACGTGGAGCTCGCGGGCCGGGTGGCGGAAGCGCACCGCACGCTCCTGGCCGCGCGCCGCGACATTGAGGAGCTGGAGCGGCGCCGGCGCGAGGCCGCGCAGCGGGTGGACTTCCTCCGCTTCCAGCTGGAGGAGATCGAGGGCGCGAAGCTCAAGGCGGACGAGGAGGAGGATTTGGACGCGGAGGCCAGCCGCCTCACGCACGCGGAGGAGCTGACCGCTCTCTCCGGGAGCCTCTACGACGCCGTCGCCGGGGGGAGCTCCGCGCTGGTGTCGCGGCTGGGGAGCCTGCAGCGCGCGCTCGACCAGCTCATCCGGATCGACCCGGGGCAGGCCTCGCTCCAGGAGCTGTACGACACCGGATACTACGCACTGCAGGAGCTGGGCGAGCGGATGGAGGAGTACGCCCGCTCCGTGGAGCACGACCCGGAGCGGCTGGAGGAGATCCGCCGCCGCCAGGACCTGTTCTTCCGCCTGAAGACCAAGTACGGGCCGGAGCTGGCGGACGTGATCGAGACCGGCGCGAAGGCGCGCGGCGAGCTGGACCTGCTGGAGGGTGCGTCCTTCGAGCTGGAAGAGCTGCAGCGGCGCGAGCGCGAGGCGGCGGAGGAGCTGACGCGCCTCGCGGCGGAGCTCACGAAGCGCCGCGCGAAGGCCATGACCGCGCTCGCCAAGGAAGTGAACGCCATCTTCCCCGAGCTGGGGATGACCGGCGGCCGCTTCGAGGCCGCGGCCGTGCCGCTCCCGGCCCCCGGCTCGCACGGGGCCGAGGAGGTGGAGTTCCGCGTCTCGCTCAACAAGGGGTTCGACCCCAAGCCCATCGCGCAGGTGGCCTCCGGCGGCGAGCTGGCGCGGGTGATGCTGGCGCTCAAGACCATCCTCGCGCGCCTGGACTCCGTGCCCACGCTGATCTTCGACGAGGTGGACACCGGGATCGGCGGGCGGGTGGCGCTGCAGGTGGGCGACAAGATGCGCGCGGTGGCGGGGAGCCACCAGGTGTTCGCCATCACGCACCTGCCGCAGATCGCCTCGCGCGCGCACAACCACCTCCTGGTGGTGAAGCGCGAGAAGGCGGGGCGCACCACCACCGAGGTGCACCCGCTCGATGAGGGGACACGGGTGCAGGAGATCGCGCGGATGCTGGGCGGCGACCCCGAGAGCACCGTCTCGCTAGAGCACGCCCGCGAGCTGCTGGAGCGCGGCGTCGGCGCAGCCTGATCCTGATCCTCGACTCGCTAAATGGCGGCGCCCCACCGGGATCTCCCGTTGGGGCGCCGTTCCATTCTCGCACTCCGGCACTTTCGCACTTCCCCCTCACCGCCCTCCCCAGGCCGGCACCCAGATCCGCCCCGCCAGCGTCACCCTCCCCAGGTCCGGCACGCCCCCGCTCCCGGCCACCGCGCCGTCGTAGGCAAGCCAGATCTCCAGCGGGATGGCGGTCCGGCCCTGCACGAACGCGCCCATGGTGCTGTAGGTCATCCCCACTCCCAGCGTGTGCAGCGTCCCCGCGGCGGTGCTCTCCAGCCCCGCCACGTTGGTGCCCGGGTCGGGATCCGCGCCGGTGTAGACCGTCGCGCCCACCCGGGCGAAGCCGTACCGCCCGAGCAGCGCGATCTCGTCCGTGACCTGGAAGTGCGGCGCGACGGTGGCCTCCAGCCGGTCCCCCGGCTCGCGGCGGAACGGGCGCAGCGCAACCAGGCTGTCCAGTGGCGCCGCGGGGTTCCAGGTGAAGCGCTCCACGTCGCGCGGGCGGAGCAGCCCGTAGCGCGCCTGCGCGCCGATCCAGAACCTCGCCCCGAGCGGCACGTCGGCGAACACCGCGGCCGTCGCGCCCGCGTGGCCGTTCTCGCCCACCAGCTCGGTCAGGCTGTCCGCGCCGGTCGTCATCGCGGTGGGGAGACGGACCCCCGCCTCCACCGCCAGGCGGGCGCCCGTCTCGCGCGGGGAGAGGGCGCCGGTGCCGCCCAGGAGCTGGAGCTTCGCCGCCATCTCCACGTCGCCCACGCGGTAGTTCTCGCCGGCCGCCGCGATCGGGAGGGAGCGGTTCGCCCCGAGCAGCGCGTTCAGCTGTGTCCGGCTCAGGCCGGTGGTGGGGAGGGGGAGGGTCGTCGTGTCGCCGGTGGCGCGGCGGAAGCGGCGCTGCAGCTCCTGTCCCGCGCGCGAGCCGGCGAGCGGGAGGTAGGGGAGCCGGCCGATCGTGGCGAGCGACGGGTCGATCCTGCGGAACAGCGCGGCCAGGGTGTCGCCCCGCGCGTTGGCGCCGATGGTGCCCCCCGCCAGGCGCAGCGACACCAGCTCCGTCTCCCGGCGGACCACGGGGAGGGTGGCGCGCAGCATCAGCCGGCTCGTCACGCCGGCCTGGAGCGAGATCGGCACGCGGCGCAGGTCCGCGGCGAGGTCGGGATCCAGCACGCCGGGGAATACGTCCGCCTCCGTCAGCGGGAACGTCTCGCCTGCCGCGGAGGTGGCCGTGAAGAAGCGCGCCAGGGAGTCGCGGACCGGCGGCAGGGTGCCGGGGAAGAGGGAGGCGGGGAGGGGGACCGCCAGCGGGGCCCCGAGCGGTCCCCCGTCCGCCCCGCTCCCCAGCCGCGAGTCGAACTGCGTGAACTCGCCGCCCACCTTCAGGGCGAGGTAGCCCCGCGGGAGGACGCGGGCGTCCTCCTGGGCCGCCGCGGCCGCCGCGCCCAGGAGCAGGGCGAGGGTGGCGCCGACGGCGCATGGAACGAGCTTCATTCGGATCCGGGTCGGAAGGGGCCGGGGCCCCGGGTGGTCGCGTCGGTCGGGATCGGCCCGCACGGGCGGGCGCGAGGGGGACGCTAGCGGTCGGCTTTTGCCCTGTCAACGCGCGCGCCGCCGCACGGGCGCGCGAGGGGCGCGGCGCGGGCTCGCAGAGCGCCGCTCAGGGTTGACGGAAGGGGCGGAGAACGGTATGTTTGCTCTCCTTTCTGGCGCGGGCATAGCTCAGTTGGTAGAGCGCAACCTTGCCAAGGTTGAGGTCGCCGGTTCGAGCCCGGTTGCCCGCTCTGGCGCCCGCAATGGAACGCAGCACCGGCGCCGTGGCCAAGTGGTAAGGCAGAGGACTGCAAATCCTCGACCCCCGGTTCGAATCCGGGCGGCGCCTCTTCAAGCAGGACAACGACTTGCGCGCGCAGCGACTCTCGCAAGAACGGCCCCGTGGGGCTTGCGGTGGGGCCAGGAGCCTCTTGCGGGCGGTTGCGTGGCGACGGCGAGAGAAAAGAAAGCGGCTCCGGGAGATTCCCGGGGCCGCTTTCTGCGTCACGGCGGGCGGCGTCGTATGCGGCTGCCGGCCGAGGATGGCGCGGACGGCAGCCGCGAACCGGGGATGCACCCGCCCAGCCTGAGGCCGCATCGCACGTGCGGCGCACCGCCCGAGGCGAACCTGGGCGGGCGCGCTGGTCCAGTTGCGCCTGCAGGTCTCCCCGGCGGGCATGCTCCCCTCGCCCTCACGTGTGGACTTCCGACTCTGCAGGGCAACCTGCTCGCACAGGCAGGGCTCGCCTCGCGCGCCACGGTGGCGCGCCGGGCGTCATCGAAGTGCTGCACGAGGAGGGATCCCTCTCGTTTTAACGCACCGTGCGTCGAACCGAACCGGTGGCTGTTCGACTTCCGCTACCCGTGACGTCGCGTAGCCCGAACCAGTAGAGCCCGAACGCGATGCCGAGAGTCGCCGCGGCGGACGCCCAGGCCGCGACCGTGACTACGAGGGGCCACCCCACCCAGCCGTCGGTCACACCGAAGTACGTCAGGTAGGCGCCCGCGCCCGCGTTACTTACGATCCCGACGGCAATTGCGCCCATTGGGCGCCGGCCGGAGTACACCTCCCGCAGGCCGAAGCCGTACCCGATGCAAAGCGCCGTGTATGCGCAGCCGAGTAGCCGTACGAGCGGGACGGCCTTGCCGCACAGCCCAGCCGCCGCGAGGAGCTGCTCAGGGACGAGGAGCAGCGGACCGGCCCAGAAGAGGACCGTCGCGGCGATCTTCACGACGAATACTCTTGCGAGCGGAGTCACGAGCGTGCGCGCGCGGTGGCGTGGAGCGTGTCGGGCGCCGGGGAGTCGCTACCGTCCGTCCGCTCCACCGGGACGATTCTCTCTACCTGGCCGGACTTGGGAGAGAGCGTCCGAAGGACCGCACCGGACGCGCCGCCAACGCCGCCCGCGGCGGCCGGCGTGGCGGGTACGAGATCGCGCTGCAGTTCGGCGTCGAGCCCACGCTTCTCAGCTCTGGACTCGCGCATCTCGCGCGTTTTAATTCTCCAGTACCAGGCGAACGCCCACACCCCTGCCGTCTCCACCCAGAAGATGACCGTGCGAAACGGCGAAAGCGGCTCCATCACATACGAGAGCACGACCGCGGTTAGCGGCATCAGAAACATCGCCATCCCGGTCCAGACATACCGCTGCGCGTAGTGCGGCCGCCTATCCGGTGGCAGGAGGCGGAGCGTGTCGCGCGAGCGGAACACGCTCACATACGCGAGGCACAGGAAGAAGAGCACCGCCGCCGTCGCGTGCACTACGGAGACACTGTCGTCGCTCTCCGATCCGGCATTCGGGAAGAGGGCAACGACGGCCGCGAGGCCGCCTGCCAGGTTCAGCGCCACGTTCTCACGGGTGCTGAAGCCTTTGTACAGGTACAGGCAAGCGCCGACCGCCAGGAGACCGCCAACAAAGAAGTCGCGCGTGGTGAAGAAACGGATCTTGTGGTCGGTGTGGTAGTAGTCGCTGACCGAGGGTTCGAACCAGACGTGGTGCAGGATGCCGCCTGCGAACAGGACGATGAGGGGAAGCGCAGCTCCAATCACCCAGAGCCCCGTACGGAGGCTGTCGTACGTGCCCAGCATATGCTCCTGCAACTCGTCGGCGCTCTTGCTGTCCTCCGACATGATCCGACTGATGGTGCTTTTCCGGTCCATCGTCATCCTCCTGGTGGCGAATGTCCGTGTCGCGAACGCATCCAATTCGGAGCGACCGTGCCGACGGCTGTGTTCCGATGTATTCCGAGGTCCAGTTGCCGCTCGTGTTGCTCGCCAGGCCGGCGATGAGTCTGACGTGACTGGCGTCGAGGCCCTGCAATCATCCTGGGCGATGCTCGTGACGCGCCGGTTGGCTTCATCCCCTTGTGCAGGAGCTCCCCCGGATCATCTCTCGGAGGGCGGCGCTGATCACGTGCCCGCGAGGTCTGGACGGCACCGGCCAGCGGGCCCCGGGGATCCCTTTGCCTATCTGCCCTCCGCGGGAGCACCCCACCACCGGATCCATGCCCCCCGGTCCGAGCCTAACGAAAAGGTGGCTGGCGCGCCTCGGACATGAATGTCCTCAACTCTCTCCGAATACGGCTCGCCCGTCCGTTCCAGGCTCCGGACTCCCGCCTCACCCACCTGCGGAATCCGATCCACCAAGCGGAGGATTATCTTTCAGGCTGGAGGGTTGTTTAACGTCTCCGAGATCGTTCGCCTGGGAATGCCCTCCATATCGAGCCCCGCCTTGACATCGAGCAGGCGCTGGGCGATCCGCCGCTTCTCCGGCCTGCGTGTAGTAGAAGGGCACAGCTCGCCTATTTCTCGCGTGAAGGTGAGGACCAGGGTCGCAATGGGGAACCCAGTCGGTGCGGATACCCCCGGCCACAAAGGATGCAGCCGGCTCCCGATCGGGAAGTACTTTGATCGGAGTTGTCCCGGTTCGGAACCGGGGCGGGCGTCCCGGCCACGGAGTCAACGGCGGTGGTCTCCAGCGCCTCGTGCCGCGTATGAACGACCAACGGGGGCCACGGCATCGCCGCAGCTTCATCTGATCGCGGAAAACCCAGGAGCATCGGCTCGCACCCGGACAGCGCGGAGCCTGGAGTGTGGGTCGACCCGTGGGGCCAGCAAACCGCCAGCCGGCGCGAGCCGACAAAGCGGGGCGGAGGCGTTGACGACGTAAGCCCTTGCTGTTAGCATTGTCGCGGCGCGGCGCGGCGCAACCGGCGCTCAGAGGCCGGGGATAACCGCAAATCCTCGACCCCCGGTTCGAATCCGGGCGGCGCCTCTTGAACGACCCGCGAGCCCTTGACAGGCCGGGAGATTGTTGTAGATTTGAAGGCTCGGGAGCAGTTGTAAGCCCCGTTCGTCTAGTGGCCTAGGACAACGCCCTCTCACGGCGTAAACAGGGGTTCGATTCCCCTACGGGGTACTTGAAAAGGTGACGCGGGGTGGAGCAGCCTGGTAGCTCGTCGGGCTCATAACCCGAAGGTCGGGGGTTCGAATCCCCCCCCCGCTACTGAACACAACTGGGAGGCAATGGGTCAGGGCCCCGCAGGCAGCAGCCCACTTCCTGGCGCAGGCGCGGATACCCTCCGGCCTGCGATACGGTCGATTAGCTCAGCTGGTTAGAGCGCTCGCCTCACATGCGAGAGGTCCGGGGTTCGAGTCCCTGATCGACCACTGAAAAACGAGAGCCGCGCCGCACCCCGCAGCGCGGCTCTCGTGCATTCGGGCCCCATCTCCCGCCCGGGGCCTGCGGATCGCCCCCCGACGAATTATCTTTCCCTCTCCCCCGCACCGGACGACGGCACGGCGCTTGCCTTTCTCCAGGGCGTAACTCGTTGTCCCTTCGCATCATTCGCAACGGTACCCGCATGAAAGTCGTTGGTACGCTCCTGTCCGCGCTGCTGCTGGCGGTCCTCCCGCTCCAGGCGCAGGACGCCGAAGGCCTCCGCCTCACGCTGAACATCCCCGAGCTGGTGCTCCGCGTCCACGACGGGGGCCGTGTCATCAAGGAGTACCCGGTCTCGCCCGGGCTCCCGGGGTTCGACACCCCGGACGGCGACTTCACCATCCAGCGGGCGGAGTGGAACCCGTGGTGGCGGCCGCCGGCGCGGGAGTGGGCCAAGAACGACAAGGTGACCCCTCCGGGGCCGAACAACCCCATGGGGCGGGTGAAGCTCTTCTTCGCGCCGTACTACTACCTGCACGGCACCCCGCACGAGAAGGAGCTGGGGACGCCCGCCTCGCACGGGTGCGTGCGGATGCGCAACGCGGACGTGATCGAGCTGGCCACGCTGCTGCACCACCGCGCGAACCCCACCATGGCGCCTTCGGAGATCCGCGGCGTCCTGGCGAAGCCGACCGTCACGCGCAACTCCACCTTCCGGAGCCAGGTCCCGCTGGAGATCACCTACCAGCCGGTGGTGGTGCGCGACGGCGAGCTGCGGGTCTATCGCGACGTCTACAAGCGGAACCGGATCCACACCGAGGGCGTCTACCAGGCGCTGATCTCGGCCGGCTACGACGTGTCCCGGCTGGACCGCGCGGCGGTGAACGAGCTGGTCGCCCGCGCCCGGCAGGCCAAGGGGGTCTTCAAGGTGGGGCTGAACGAGGCCCTGGGACTGGAGCGCCTCGCGACCGCGGCGCAGCAGGACTGAGCCCGCGCACCTCGCGGGAAGAAGCGGGAGCCCGGCACGGCGCCGGGCTCCCGCTATTCTGTTGTGCTCCTGCGTGGCGGGAACGCGACTTGCGACTCCGCCCGGCGATGCGTACCGGGCGAGCGAACGGGGCGGGGCGGGGGGCCGGGGGGCGCGGCGGGTTCCTGACGCCGCGCGACCGTGCCGCGGCGCTGGAGGTGGTGCACCGGGTGCGGCGGGAGGTCCCGGCCGAGCTGGCGCGCGCCTTCGTCTTCGGCTCCAAGGCACGCGGGGAGGCCCGCCCAGATTCGGACGTGGACGTCCTCCTGGTGTTCCGCAGGCTCCCCCCGGACCGGGAGCCGCAGGCAGGGATGGCCGAGGAGGTGGCGGAGCGCGTGGCAGAGGAGACCGGCGTACCCGTGACGGTGTGGTCGGTGTCGGGGGTGGACCTGGAGCCCGGCAACCGCACGCCCATGCTGGTGGACGCGCTGGACGACGGTGTCCCGCTCTGGCCCGTCGGGTCGTGCCCGCTCCGGCTCCCCTTCTGCCCGCGCGACGCGCTCCGGTGCACGGGGGCGCTCCTGGAGCGGGTGCGGGAGGGTGGGGAAGAGGCTTCGGAGCACCTCCTGGCGGGGGACCACGGCGCCGCCTGGCGCCGGATGCGGGACGACATGGTGCGGCTCTGCACCGCGATGCTCCTCCTCGAGGGGGAGACGCGCCCGCGTCGGGGCGACGCGGTGCGGAGATACCTGGCGCACTGCGGGGCGGACGGAGAGGCGCCACGGAGCTTCGGGCCCGTGCTCCGCTGGGCGGCGGGGTCGTAC
>DASYWD010000224.1 GCA_035936415.1 Longimicrobiaceae bacterium | reverse complement strand
GGGGACGACGCTGTTCATGACGCTGCTGGCCGGCTGGGCCGCGGTGCTCTCGCGCCTCTCGGGGCAGGAGGACCTGGTCGTGGGCACGCCCACGGCCAACCGGGGCAGGAGGGAGATCGAGGGGCTGATCGGCTTCTTCGTGAACACGCTGGCGCTGCGCGTGGACCTCTCGGGCGCGCCGACGGTGGGGGAGCTTCTGGAGCGGGTGCGGGAGCGCGCGCTGGAGGCGCAGCAGAACCAGGACGTCCCCTTCGAGCAGGTGGTCGAGGCGGTGCAGCCGGCGCGCAGCCTGGCGCACAGCCCCCTCTTCCAGGTGATGTTCGCCTGGCAGACGGCCCCTGGGGACGAGCTGGAGCTGCCGGGCCTCGGGGTGGAGGCGATGGACCGGAGCGCAGAGCGGGTGAGCGCGCACTTCGACCTGTCGCTCGGGCTGGCAGAGTCGAGGGGGCGCCTCGTGGGATGGGTGCAGTACGCGACCTCGCTGTACGACGGCGCGACGGTGGAGCGCTACCTGGGCTACCTGCGGCGGGTGCTGGAGGAGATGGCGGCCGGGCCCGAGCGGCGTCTCGCGGGGCTGGAGATGCTGCCCGATGCGGAGCGGCGGCAGGTGGTGGAGGCGTGGAACGCCACCGCGGCGGAATACCCGCGCGGCCTCTGCGTGCACCAGCTCTTCGAACGCCAGGTGGAGCGCACCCCCGACGCGGTGGCGCTCGTCTTCGAGGATGAGCAGGTCTGCTACTCCGAGCTGAACCGGCGGGCGAACCGGCTGGCGCATCACCTGGTCGGGCTGGGCGTCGGCCCCGAGGCGCGGGTGGCCGTCTGCGTGGAGCGCAGCGTGGAGATGGTCGTCGCCCTGCTGGCGGTGCTCAAGGCCGGCGGTGCCTACGTGCCGCTCGATCCGGAGTATCCGCGGGAGCGGCTCGCGTACATGCTCCACGACAGCGCCCCGCAGGTGCTGCTGACGCAAACGTCTCTGGCCGGGCAGGTCGCAGGGCTCGGCGCGCCGGTTCTCTCTCTCGACACGGACGCCTCCTCCTGGGCGGCCCGGCCGGAGACGAACCCCCGGCGCCCCGACCTCACGCCGGAGCACCTCGTCTACGTCATCTACACCTCGGGGAGCACGGGCCGCCCGAAGGGCGTCATGGTCCGTCATGCCGGCCTCACCAACTACGTCTGCTACGCCTGCTACCGGTATGCGGATGCGGGAGCGGTGACGTTTCCGCTCCATTCCTCGCTGGCCTTCGATCTCACCGTCACCTCCATCTACGTCCCGCTCGTCACGGGCGGGAGCATCGCCGTCGTCGGTGGGCAGGGGACAGGCCGCTCCGCGCTGGAGATGATCGCGGCGAGCGGCGCCGAGGCCGTGAAGCTGACGCCCGCCCACCTCGCCACCCTCACGCAGCAAGACCTCACGGGTCTGCGGCTGCGGCGGATGGTCGTCGGAGGCGAGGAGCTGAGCCAGAGCCTCGCCCGGGCGATCCACGACCGCTCGGCGGGGCGGGTCGAGATCTACAACGAGTACGGACCGACCGAGGCCACGGTCGGCTGCGTGGTTCACCGGGCGGACCCCGCGGAAGCCGGTGCCTCGGTGCCGATCGGGCGGCCGATCGCGAACACCGCCGTCTACGTGCTGGACGGGCCCGGGTCTCCGGTGGCGGTGGGCGTGGCGGGCGAGCTCTACCTCGCAGGCGTGCAGGTGGCGCGCGGATACCTGGGGCGGCCGGAGCTGACCGCGGAGCGCTTCGTCCCGGATCCGTTCGGCGCGGAGGCGGGCGGGCGGCTGTACCGCACGGGGGACCTGGCCCGGTGGAGGGCGGATGGAGTCCTGGAGTTCCTGGGGCGGAACGACCAGCAGGTGAAGGTGCGCGGCTACCGGATCGAGCTGGGGGAGATCGAAGCCCGGCTGCTGGAGCACCTGGAGCTGCGCGAGACGGTGGTGGTGGCGCGCGAGGACACGCCGGGAGACCGGCGGCTGGTGGCGTACTACGTGGCCCGCGAAGCGATCCGCGCCGAGAGCCTGCGGGGACACCTGCAGGAGCGGCTGCCGGAGCACATGGTGCCGGCGGCGTACGTGCACCTGGAGGCGCTGCCGCTCACCCCGAACGGGAAGGTGGACCGGCGGGCGCTGCCGGCACCGGAGGGGGATGCGTACGCGCGGCGGGGCTACGAGGCGCCGCAGGGGGAGGTGGAGCAGGCGCTGGCGGAGATCTGGGCGGAGGTGCTGAGGCTGGAGCGGGTGGGGCGGTGGGACCACTTCTTCGAGCTGGGCGGCCACTCGCTGCTGGCGGTCCAGGTGGTCTCGCGGCTCAGGCAGCGCCTCGGGGTGGAAGTGCCCCTGGCGGAGGTCTTCCGCCTCCCCGTGGTGGCCGAGTACGCGCGCGCAGTGGCGGCGGCGGCCCGGGCGGACCTGCCGCCCATCGAGCCGGCGGAGCGCACCGCGCCGCTGCCGCTCTCCTTCGCGCAGCAGCGGCTCTGGTTCCTGGAGCAGATGGGCGGGCTGGGGAGCGCCTACCACGTGAGGCGCCGGCTGCGGCTGCGGGGGGAGCTGGATCGGGGCGCGCTGGTGCGGGCGCTGGATCGGATCGTGGCGCGCCACGAGGCGCTGCGCACGACCTTCTCCCTGGCCGGCGGCGAGCCGGTGCAGCGGATCGCCCCGCTCGGGGAGAGCCGCTTCCACCTGGTGGAGCACGACCTGGGCGGTCAGGCGGACGCCGAGGAGGAGCTGCGCCGCCTG
>DASYWD010000223.1 GCA_035936415.1 Longimicrobiaceae bacterium | reverse complement strand
CGGCACCCCCTCGCCCAGGGCGGCGGCCCAGCGCCCCGCCAGCTCCCGCAGCGCCGGCCCGCTCCGCGCCGACAGGGGGAGGACGTGCTCCCCGCGCGCGTCCTGCTCCTCCGGCGTGGCCTCGGCGGGGAGCGGGCCCTCCTCCAGGACCACGTGTGCCAGCGTCCCCCCGAAGCCGAAGGAGGAGACCCCGGCGTACCGGGGACGCTCGCCGCGCGGCCAGGGGGCGGGCGCGGTGGGGATGCGGAGCGTGTCGCCCAGCTCCACCTTGGGCGAGAGCCGCTGCAGGTGCAGGTGCGGCGGGACCTCCTCGTGGCGGAGCGCCAGCACCGCCTTGATGAGCCCGGCGATCCCGGCGGCGGCCTCGAGGTGGCCGATGTTGGTCTTCACCGAGCCCACCCGGCAGGGGGAGTCCGGCGCGCGCCCCTCGGACAGGACGCGGCGCAGCGGCCCGGCCTCGATGGCGTCACCGAGCGCGGTGCCCGTCCCGTGCGCCTCCACGTAGCCCACCTCGCCGGGGGCCACCCCGGCGCGGCGCAGCGCCTCGCGCAGCAGCCCCTCCTGCGCCGGGCCGCTGGGGGCGGTCAGCCCGTTGCTGCGGCCGTCCTGGCGCACCGCCGAGCCACGGATGGTGGCCAGCACCTCGTCGCCGTCGCGCAGGGCGTCGGAGAGGCGCTTCAGCACCACGATCCCGCACCCCTCGCCGCGCACGTAGCCGTCGGCCCGCTCGTCGAAGGTCTTGCAGCGCCCGTCGGAGGCCATCATCCCCGCCTGCGAGAGGCTGACGACCCACCAGGGGGAAAGGACCGCGTTCACCCCCCCGGCCAGCGCCAGGTCGCACCCGCGCGAGCGGAGGCTCTGGCAGGCCAGGTCCACCGCCACCAGCGACGAGGAGCAGGCGGTGTCCACCACCATGCTGGGCCCGGCCAGGTCCAGCGCGTACGAGACGCGGTTGGCGGCGATGCTGGCGGCGATCCCCGTCCCCCCGCGCGCCGGGGGCTCGGCCATGAGCGAGGCGTAGTCCCAGCCGCAGATCCCCACGAAGACCCCCGTGAGGCTCCCGGCCAGGCCGTCCGGGGCGATCCCGGCGCGCTCCAGCGCCTCCCACGCCACCTCCAGCACCAGGCGCTGCTGGGGGTCCATGGCCGCGGCCTCGCGCCGGGGGACCCCGAAGAACTCGGGGTCGAAGCCGTCGATCCCCTCCACGAAGCCGCCCCAGCGGGTGTTCACCGAGTAGGGGAGCGACAGGTCCGGGTCGTAGAGGGCGGCGGCGTCCCACCGCTCGGGCGGGACCTCGGTGATGGCGTCGCGCCCCTCGCGCAGCAGCTCCCAGAAGGCCTCCGGCGAGTCGGCGCCCCCCGGGAAGCGGCACCCCATCCCCACGACCGCCACGGGCTCGCTCCGCTCCCGCTCCAGCGCCTCCAGCCGGAGCCGCATCTCGCGCAGCTCCCGGGCGGCCCTGCGCAGCAGCGCCTCGTGGTCGTGCGTGCCGGTGCTTCCGTTCATCTCGCGTCCGTGGTCGGGTTCCGGGTCCGTCCGCGCCTCAGTAGGCGCGGACGAACTCGGCGAAGTTCTTGGAGGTCATCCCCATGAGGTCCGTGGTCCGGAAGCCGAAGTAGTTCTTCCGGATCTCCTCCGGGGCCTGGAGCTTCCCCCACACCAGCGCCTTCATGCTGGTCAGCAGGTCGCCGTCCACGTGGCGCCGCGCGGGGTCCGCCAGCCCGATGGCCGGGGGGGACAGGTTGGCCTCCTCCAGCCGCGCGAAGATCCGGTCCGCGGCCGTGCCCGGGTCCAGCGTCCCCGCGTCCACCGCCTCCATGTCGGCCACGGAGTCCTCCCACATCCGCTTGTATCCGTCGTGGGTGGGGCAGGCGAGGCCGGGGTAGCGCACGTCGTCCAGGGTGCGGAAGACGCTGCGGTCGCCGGTGGCGCGGAAGCGGGCGTAGGCGCTCAGCAGGCGCATCTGGTCGAGCGCAGCCTCGCCCAGCGCCCACACGCGCACCCAGGCGTTCCAGAGCCGATAGTCGCGGAACGAGATGTACGAGCAGTGCACGAGCTGGTCGTTGAAGTCGATCAGCCCCTGCTGCAGCCGCTCGATGAACTCGAAGCGCTCGGCGGAGAGGTCGTCCACCGCTAGCCCCTCCAGGAGCCGGTCGGCGAAGGAGTTGATGACGTCCATGGTGTTCGCCAGCCCGCGCGAGAAGAGCGGGTCGATGAACCCGGCGGAGTGCGACATCAGGCAGAAGCGGTCGCCCACGGTGCGCGTGGACGAGTACTGCAGCCGGTCGGTGGAGACCCACTTGCGGATGGTGCGCGCGTCCTCGAACTGCGCGGCCACGCTGGGGAAGCGCTGGATGAACTCCCGGAACTCGGCCTCGGGGTCCCCGTCCGGCTTCGGGAACTTCCGGGGGTCCACGGTGAGCCCCACGCTGCACAGCGGGTTCGTGGCGTAGCGGTGGTTGTCGAAGGGGATCACCCAGATCCACCCGCCCTCGAAGAAGTGGTGCAGGGTGGTCTGGTACCACGGCACCGGCATGCCGTGCTTGCCGGCCGGCTGCACGCAGTCGTCGTAGCGCTTCACCCC
Source organism: Longimicrobiaceae bacterium (assembly GCA_035936415.1). Classification (NCBI taxonomy): domain Bacteria; kingdom Pseudomonadati; phylum Gemmatimonadota; class Longimicrobiia; order Longimicrobiales; family Longimicrobiaceae; species Longimicrobiaceae bacterium. Next base: position 1,100 of record DASYWD010000223.1, on the reverse strand, counting down.
CACCATGTGGGTGAAGAGGGAGCGCGCGTGGTGCTTGCAGCGGGTGGGGTTCTCCCGCAGCCCGTGCTTCCTCCCCAGGAGCGAGCCGTGGCCGCTGGCGTCCACCACGTAGCGGCAGCGCACCGGCTCGCCGCCCTCGATCTCGATCCGCACGCCGTCGTCGCCGATCTCCACGTCGGCGATGCGGGTCTGCTGGCGCACCTCGGCGCCGTAGCGGACGGCCACGTGCATCATGTAGGCGTCCACGTCCTGCCGGAACAGGTGGTTTTCCGGGCCGTGCAGGAGCGGCGGGATCACGAACTGGTTGCACTCGTCGGCGCGCTGCTCCCCCTCGCGGTGGTACACGAAGCCGAACCCGCGCTTCACGCCGCAGGCGGTGGTGATGTGCCGCCGGATCCCGTGGAACGAGGCCAGGTGCCCGATCTCGGGCACGTCGTAGCGCTCGGAGATCACCTGGAGCACGGTGGAGGTGTGCCCCACCGTGGACTCGCCGACGGCGAACTTGGGGTGCGTCCCCGCGTCCACCATCAGCACCCGGGCCTTGTGGCGCGCCAGGATGGCGGCCAGGAGCGTCCCGGAGATCCCGGCCCCGATGATCACCACGTCGTATTCGCCCTCGCGGGCGGCGCCGCTGCGCGGCAGCGTCAGCTCGTTCATCTGCACCCGGTCGTGTGCGTGTGTGGTCCGGCGGCCGTCATCCCTGCCGGCCGCCTTCGATGAGGTCCAGCTCCCCCGCGAGGAGCAGCGCCAGCTCGTCTCCGCGGCTCGCCTCCACCTCGGCGAGCGCGGCGGCCAGGGTATCGTCCTCCGGAGCGGCGGCCGGAGCCGCGCCCTCGGCCGGCTCCACCCCGAACACCTCGCGCGCCAGGAAGGCGGCGAGCGCGTCCACCGTGGGGTGGTCGAAGAGCAGGGTGGCGGGGAGCGGGTGCCCGGCCGCGGCGCTCAGCGCGTTGCGGATCTCCACCGCGGTGAGCGAGTCGAGCCCCATCTCCTTGAGCGGGCGCCCGCGCTCCAGCGGGCGCGCGGGGTCCAGCCCCAGCACCGCGACCACCGTGGCCCGCACGTGCTCGCCGAGGACGGCGCGCCGCTCGCCCTCGGGC
>DASYWD010000222.1 GCA_035936415.1 Longimicrobiaceae bacterium | reverse complement strand
GACGCGGTCCCCCCGCTGGCTGCGGGGATCGGCGGGCTGCTGCAGACGGTGGGCGTGGCGGCGTCGCCGGAGCGCACGGAGGCGCTGGCGGCCGCCCTGGGCCGCGTCGGAGCCAGCCGCGTCGCGCCGCTCGGGGAGATGGCCTGGCCCCCCGGCACCTGGCACCACGACGGCCACCCGCCGCTGCGGGAAATGCTGCGGTGGTGCGACCTGGAGACGTAGCGGCCGGGGACGCCGGGGTGCGGAACGGCGGCTCGCGCGAAGAGTAGACGCGATGGCACCGGATTTGCCTTCAGCTGTTTACCTGCGTGCTGCCGATTCCGCAGGACACGCTTCCACTCGCCGGAGGCACGATGGCCGCTCACCTGAGGCCCGATGCGGCAGACCTCCGCTCGCTGGCGGAGGCAGCCCCCGGAGACCTGGTCGAAGTCGTCCACATCCTGTTCGGTACGCTGCGCCATCGCTATGAGCCAGCCGGGGTCCGCGTGGGGGCGACGCTCCGCCTCCGCGAGCGCCACCGCCGCAAGTTGGTGGTGGAGCTCCCCTCCGGAGCGCTCGCCGAGATCGACGAGGTGCACGCGCCCTTCGTGGAGGTCCGGCCGCTCTCCGCGGGCACGGCGCTGGGCGCCGTACGCGCCCCGACCCTGACCGCCACCCCGCTCGCCGACCCCGCCCGGGATCCGTGAGCGGGCTCGATCCCGGAGACGCATGATCAGGACGCACGTCCGCACCGCCACCCGCCGCGCCCGCTTCGTCTGGCGGAGCTTCGAGCACCGCGACGCCCGGTACGTGGACCTCCAGCTCCGCGGCACGGACCGGCCCTGCTGCCCCTGCTGCGGCGACCTGCTGGAGGCGCGCCCGGAAACGCGCATGGCGCGCTACCTCCCGCTGGACGCCACGGGCTACGACCTGGAGTGCCGCGACTGCCGGCGCTTCCGCAGCGTGGTGCGCCACACCGTGCGCTCGCTGCGGCTGGTGCGGATGCGCCGCCTGGTCGCCGCGGTGCGGGCCATCGGCGGGCGGGACGGCGCGCCGGCGCAGACGGCCACCCTCCGCGCCTGACCCGCGGAACTCTCCCGACGTTTTCCCGGTAGACAAAGTCGAGACGGTGGCGCCCCCTGGCACGCCCGTTGCTCCTCCCACCCCGGTCGGTGCGGACGAGCGGCGGGTGCCGCTTCGTCGCGCCCGGTCCCAGGCTTCCCACGCGCGTCCATGAGCATGCACCTGTTCAGCACCCCGGTCCAGTGCACCAACTGCGGGACCGTGGTCGACGACCCCCGGGTGGACCACTGCCCCAGCTGCAACGCCCTCCTCCGGGAGCGGCGCACTCCCAGCCGGCTGGCCGGGGTGGAGAAGCGCTACGGCGGGCTCCGCTTCATGATGGGGTTCCTCCGCTTCCTGGGGATCGCCACCCTGCTCGTCGGGGGGCTGCTCTTCGCCTACGGGATCGGGGGCGAGGACATGACGGTGCAGGCGGGGATCCTGACGCTCCTGGGGACGGTGCTGGCCGCAGTGGTGCTCTTCGCGGTGGCCTCGTTCTTCGAGGTGACGCTCGACATGGAGGAGAACACCCGGGCCTCGTTCCGCGTCCAGCAGATGCTCCTGGAGCAGGTGCAGCACCCGCACCGGGACGCGCCCGCCCCCAGCAGCGGGCATCCCGGGTGACGGGCACCGGGGCCGGGGCGGGATCACGCAGCAAACGAACCGAAGAGTCATGAAAGCTTCGACCTACAGGCGGCGGGCCCTCGGGCTCGCCTTTTTCGCCGCCGCGCTCCTCGTCCCGGCGACCGTCCAGTCCCGCCAGGCCGCGCAGCCTCCGCTGCAGGCCGCCGCGGAGGCCATCATCGGCGGCGGCTCGGACGACTGGAGCGTCTACGCCTGGTCGCTGGACAGCAAGCGCCCGCTCTTCGCCGTCAACGCGGACTCGATCCTGATCCCGGCCTCCAACAACAAGGTGTTCACCGCCATCTGGGCGCTGGAGGCCATGGGGGCGGACTTCCGCTTCCCCACGGACCTGCTCCTCCCGGGGCCGGTCCCGGAGAACGGGGTGGTGCAGGGGCCGGTGTACCTGCGCGGCTCGGGCGACCCGGCCTTCGGCTACCCGGAGTTCGAGAAGGACCCCATGCGGCCGCTGCGCGTCATGGCGCGCCAGCTCAAGGCGCGCGGCGTCCGGGCGGTGCAGGGCGGGGTGGTGGCGGACGCCAGCGTCTTCGACACGCTCAACTACGGCCCGGAGTGGCCGGCGGACACGGGGAACGGCGCGGCCTACTACGCGCCCACCGTGAACGGCCTGCCGTTCCAGCGCAACGTCCTCTGGCTGAACGTGAAGCCGTCGCCCGGGGGCGGCCCGGCCACCTTCGTCCGGGAGCCGGACGTACCGGAGATCCCGGTGGACAACCGCGCCCGCACCGGCGGGAGCCGCGGCTGGGCGGTCCGCAACCCGGGGCAGGACACCATCATCATCAAGGGCGGGGTTTCCGGGCGCGGGCCGCACCGCTACCCGGTGGGGGTGAAGGAGGCGTCGCTCCTGGCCGGCGGCGCGCTCCGCCAGGCGCTCCGGGAGGAGGGGATCCAGGTGGCGGGCGAGGTGCGGACGGGCCGCGTCCCGGAGGGGGCGAAGCTGATCCACCGCCACTACTCCATGCCGCTGGCGCGGATGATCCCCAAGCTGAACCGCGATTCGGACAACTTCTTCGCGGAGCACCTGTGGAAGGCGGCCTCCGCGCACTCCATCGGGGTGGGGAGCTACACCCGGGGCGGGGCGGCGTCGGCCAAGTTCTTCATCCAGAACGCCAAGGTGCCATACGGACAGGTCTGGCAGGCGGACGGCTCGGGGCTCTCCTCGCTGAACCGCGCCAGCGCGCGGGCGCTCGTGGATGCGCTGGTGTTCGCGGACGCGCAGCCGTGGAGCCGGACCTTCCACGAGTCGCTGGCGGTGGGCGGCGACCGTGAGGGGACGCTGCGGCGCCTCTTCGTGGGGGGGCGGGCGCAGGGGAACCTGCACGCCAAGACGGGCTACATCCGCGGGGTACGGACGCTCTCCGGCTACGTGAAGACGGCCAGCGGCGAGAACGTGGCCTTCTCGTTTCTGTACAACGGGCGGAACACGTCCGGCGCGCGGGGAGTGCAGACGCAGCTGGGAAACCTGCTGGCGGACTACGCGGGCCAGTAGCTCCCGGACGGCGGCTGCTTCCGGCGGCAAGGTGCCTGGGGGGCTCTCCCCCTGGGCCTTCTCGCGCTTGTCCTCCCCGCTCCTTCCACCTATTCTCCCGCCGCGCAATCCCGGCCCTTCGACCCGACCGCGGCACCCGTGAACGACGCACTCTCCGCAGACGAGCTCCGCGACCGGCTCCTGGCGCGCATCCGTGCCGGGGTGGGCGCGCCGATGTCGGACGCCGACTTCGACGCGCTGGCCCGCGCGGTCTTCGCGCACCAGTTCGCCTGCAACACGCCGTACCGCCTGTTCTGCGAGCGGCGGGGCGCCTCGCCGGAGACGGTGCGGCACTGGACGGAGGTGCCCGCGGTGCCGACGGACGCCTTCAAGGCGGCGCCGCTGGTGTGCGGCGGCCCGGAGGCCGCGCGCGTGGTCTTCCGCACCAGCGGCACCACGGCGGGGCGGGAGCGGCGGGGGGAGCACTGGTTCCCGGAGCTGGCGCTGTACGACGCCGCGCTGCGCGAGGGGTTCGCGGCGCACCTGCTGCCGGACGACCGCCCCATGCGGATGCTCTCCCTGGTCCTGCCGATGGAGGAGGCGCCGGACTCCTCCCTCTCCCACATGGTGGGCGAGGTGATGCGGGACCTGGGCGCGGCGGGGAGCGGGTACTTCGTGGGCGAGGCGGGGATCGACCCGGCGGGCTTCGGCGCGGCACTTCGGGAGGCGGAGGGCGCCGGGGAGCCGATGTGCATCCTGGGCACCAGCTTCGCCTTCGTGCACTGGCTGGACGCGGCGGCGGAGCGGGGCGAGCACTTCGCCCTTCCGGCCGGCTCGCGGGTGATGGACACAGGCGGCTTCAAGGGCCGCTCGCGGGAGGTGGCGCGCGGGGAGCTGTACGCCGCGCTGAGCGAGCGGCTGGGGATCGGGACGGAGTGGTGCGTGAACGAGTACGGGATGACGGAGATGAGCTCCCAGTTCTACGACGCCGTGGCCGGCGTGCCGGGGCCCCGCCTGCACCGCGCCCCGCCCTGGGTCCGCTCCCGCGCCGTGGACCCGGAGACGCTGGAGCCCGTCCCCGATGGCGAGGTGGGCGTGCTGCGCCACTGGGACCTGGCGAACCTCGGCTCCGTCATAACCATCCAGACCGCGGACCTGGGCTTCGTCGCGCCCGAGGGGATCCGGGTCCTTGGGCGCGCCAGCGGCGCCGAAGCACGCGGCTGCTCGATCGCCATGGACCAGTTCCTCGCGGCGTCGCGGGGGCGGTAGGGAGGGGAGCAGGGAATAGAGAGCAGACTGCAACAGCGGACCCCCTCCCCCGGCCCCTCCCCGGCTCGCTTTAGGCTCGCCACCCTCCCCCAATTCTGCTACGCATTACCCACAAGTCGAGAAGGGGGAGAACGATGGGAGCAGGAGGAGGTAAGAGGGAGGGCAGGTAGGGAGAGGAGGGAACCGAAGGCAGGAAGAGA
>DASYWD010000221.1 GCA_035936415.1 Longimicrobiaceae bacterium | reverse complement strand
GGCGTGTACCCCACCAGCAGCGCGGAGCAGCTCCGCCAGCTCCTGGCCGACTCCGGCGCCGTGGTCCTGGTGGTCGACACCCCGGAGCGTCTGGCGACGGCGACCGCGGTCCGCACCGGCGCGCCGCGGCTGCACACGGTGGTCTGCGAGCGGCTGCGCCCCTCGCGCACCTGGACGCTGGGGTGGGACGCCTGGCTGTCGCGCGGGGCGCGCGCCCTGGCGCGGGGACGCGGCGTGGTGGAGGAGCTGGAGCGCCGCGCCGCGCGCATGGCGCCGGACGACACGGCGCTCCTGATCTACACCTCCGGGTCCACCGGCGAGCCCAAGGGGGCCCGGATCACCCACCGGTACCTGCTGGACTCCGCGCTCTCCATCCGCGAGGCGCTGGGGCTGGAGGAGGAGGACACCACCCTCTCCTTCCTCCCCTTCTGCCACGCCGCGGAGCGGGTCTTCGGGCTGTACACGCGCATCGTCTGCGGGATGGAGGCGGCGCTGGTGGAGGACCACGGCCGCGTCTGGGAGGCGGCGCGCGCCTACGGCCCCACCCTGTTCGGCGGGCTCCCGCGCTTCTACGAGAAGGCGTACGAGGCGCTCCGCGCCGAGGAGGAGCGCGCCACCGGCGCCGAGCGCGAGCGCTGGGCGCGCACGGTGGAGCTGGGACGGGTGCGCTCGCGGCTGCGGCAGGCGGGCGAGCCCGTGCCGGCCGAGCTGGAGGCGGAGTGGAGGGAGGCGGGTGCACCGCTCTTCGAGCGGGTGGCCGCGCTCTTCGGCGGGCGGATCCGCCGCGCCACCTCCGGCGGGGCGACGCTCCCGGGCGGGGTGGCGGAGTACCTGGACGCGCTGGGCCTCACGGTGCTGGGCGCCTACGGGATGACGGAGCACCTCTGCGTGGCCTTCAACCGCCCGGACCGCTACACCCTCGACTCGTCCGGCCCCCCCATGCCGGGGACGGAGCTGCGGATCGCCGCGGACGGCGAGGTGATGGTGCGCCGCGGCCCGCTCACCTTCGCGGGGTACCACGACCGCCCGGAGGCCACGCGCGACGCCTTCAGCCCCGACGGGGAGTGGCTCCTCACCGGAGACCTGGGGGAGCTGGGCCCGGACGGGTGCCTGCGAATCACCGGCCGGAAGAAGGAGCTGATCGCCCTCTCCAACGGGAAGAAGGTGGCGCCGCTCCCCATCGAGTCGCTGCTGGTGCAGGATCCCTGGATCGGGCAGGCCATGCTCTACGGCGAGGGGCGCCACTTCGTCACCGCGCTCCTCGTGCTGCGCCGCCCGGTGGTGGAGGCGTGGGCCGCCGAGCGCGGGATCGGGGGCGGCGTCGGCGAGCTGCTGGCCCACCCGGAGGTCACGGCCCACGTGCAGGGGGCGGTGGACCGGGTCAACGCCAGCCTTTCCCGCCCGGAGCAGGTGCGCCGCTGGGTGCTCCTGGAGCGCGAGCTATCCGCCGACGAGGACGAGCTCACCCCCACGCTGAAGATCCGCCGCCTCGTGGTCGCGGCCAAGTTCCGGGACCGCATGGAAGCCCTGTACGCCTGAATCCCATGGCCAAACGCCTCGCGCTCGCCGCCTTCTTCGTCTCCACCCTGCTGATCGCGGCGGCGTACGCCTCCGCCTTCTTCCCGGGCGGCGCGCCCGCGTGGGCGCCCTGGGCCATGGCGCTGGGGACCGCCAGCGTCATGGTGGCGGCCATGACGCTGGGGGCGGCGCGGCACGGGGGGATCGGCCCCCTCTGGGCCCCCTTCGCCTTCACCTTCGTGGTGATCGCGGGTGGCTTCGGGGCGGTGCTGGCGCTCCCGCCCGCGGACCCCGCCGACCCGGCGCTCTGGCTGGGGCTCCCCCCGCGCGCCGCCATCGTGATGTACGGGATCGGGCTCCTCCCGCTCTTCGTGGTCCCGGTGGCCTACGCGCTGACCTTCGACGCGCGCACCCTCTCGGCCGACGACCTGGAGCGGGTGCGCCGCGCCGCGCGCGACTTCCGCGAGCAGACGGACGACGTCGATGCGCCGCGCGAGGTGCTGGCGGCCACCCCCGCGGCGGGAGGTGTCCGGTGACCCTGGCGACGATCTTCCAGGCGGCCGAGCTTCCGGCGGCCACGCAGCCCGCCATCGTGGCGGTGGCGGTCGCGTACTTCGTGGTGGTGGCCGTGATCGGGGCGTGGGCCACCCGGCGCACCCGCTCCGCCGCCGACTTCTTCGTGGCCGGGGAGGGGATCGGGCTGGTGGCGCTCACCCTGACCGCCATGTCGGCCACCCTGTCCGGCTTCGCCTTCATCGGCGGCCCGGGGCTGGTGTACACGGTAGGCCTGGGGGCGATGTTCCTCCTCCTCCCCGCGGCCATCACCAGCTCCATGGGGGCGTGGGTCCTCGCCAAGCGGATGCGGCTCCTGGGCGAGATCCGGGGGCTCATCACCGTCCCGGACGCCATCGGGGTGCGCTACCGCTCGCGCCTGGCGCAGGGGCTGTCGGGGCTGGGGATCCTGGTGGCCTGCATCGGCTACATGGGGAGCCAGATGCTGGCGCTGGGCTTCGTTATCGACGCCATCTTCGGGATCGGGCTGGGGTGGGGGATCTGGCTGGGGATGGGGATCACCCTGGCCTACTCGGTGGCGGGGGGGATCATCGCCGGGATCTACACCGACGTCTTCCAGGGGGCGCTGATGGCGCTCTCCTCGGTGCTGGTCTTCCTCTTCGTCCTCCGGGTGGGGGGCGGGATGGGGGAGATCTCTCGCACGCTCATGGCCGCGGAGCCGCAGTTCCTGGGGCCCTGGGGGCTCCTCCCCCCCCTTGCGGCGCTCTCGTTCTTCTTCGTGTTCGGGCTGGGCTCGCTGGGGCAGCCGCACGTGGTGCACAAGTTCTACATGCTGCGCGACCCGCGGCGCCTGAAGTGGTACCCGCTCATGGTGACCAGCGCGCTGATCGTCTCCATGCTCCTCTACTTCGGGGTGGGCGTGGCGGTGAAGGCGCTGGTGGCGCAGGGGCGGCTGGCGCCGCTCGCCATGGCTGACAACGCGACCCCCACCTTCCTGCTGCACTTTACCCCCGTGCTGCTGGCGGCCATCGTCTTCTCCGGGGTGGCGGCGGCGATCATGAGCACCGTCAACTCCTTCATGAACATCGGCGCGGCGGTGGTCACCCACGACCTCCCGGTGGCGCTCGGGAGGCCGGTGCGCAACGAGCTCCGCTGGGGGCGCATCTCCACGGTGCTCCTCTCGGTGGCCGCCGCGCTGATCGCGCAGTACTCGGGGCAGCTCATCGCCTTCCTGGGGATCTTCGGCTGGGGGCTCTTCGCCTCCACGCTGGTGCCGGCGCTGGCCATCGGGCTGAACTGGGAGGGCGCCACGCGCGCCGGTGCGGTGGCCTCCATCGCCACCGGGCTGGGGTTCACGGTCGTCTTCGGGACGCTGGTGGACTTCCTCAAGCTCCACGCCTTCCCGGCCGGCGTCACCGTCTCGGGCCTCTCCCTGGTCCTCTCGATCCTGGTCTTCTTCGTCGTCTCCTGGATGACGCGCGCCGGGGGCGGCGACGACATCGATCCGGACGTCCGTCTGGTGATGGAGGTGTAGCCCGAGCGCCGTTCGCACTCACGCACTTCGCACTCACGCACCTTCGCACTCCGTCGTCGATGCGCTTCGAGGAACTGCAGGTCGGCCAGTCGGCCACGATGTCGAAGACGGTCACCGAGGCCGACGTGGTCCTCTTCGCCGGGGTGACCGGCGACTTCAACCCCGCGCACCTGGACCAGGTCTACGCGGAGCGGTCCCGCTTCGGGGGGCGCATCGCGCACGGGATGCTGAGCGCCGGCTTCATCTCCGCCGTGCTGGCGATGCGGCTCCCCGGGCCGGGGACCATCTACCTGTCGCAGTCGCTCCGCTTCCTCCGCCCGGTGCGCATCGGCGACACGGTGACGGCCCGCGCGGAGGTGGCGGAGCTCCTGCCCGCGAAGCGCCGCGTCCGCCTGCTCACCACCTGCGCCAACCAGCAGGGCGAGGGCGTGGTGGAGGGCGAAGCGCTGGTGATGGTCCCGGAGGAGGAAGCATGAGCCCCATGCGCCACCTGCACCCCCGGGGGGAGCGCTCGCCCCCGTAGCCGCCGCAGCGGCCCCGACGCACGCCGTACCGTCCGTCCGTCCGATTCCGTCCGCGCGCCCGCGACCCCGGACGCGCACCTGTTCTCACCACCGTGGAGGGTTCTCCGATGAACCGACGCAGCACCCCGCGCCTCCCCCGGCGCCCCGCCCTGTTGCTGGCCCTCGTGCTGGCGCTCTTCCCCGCCTTCGCCTTCGCGCAGACCGGTACGGTCCGCGGCACCGTGGCCGGAGAGGAGGGCGCCGCCCTGGCCGGCGCCCGCGTCGCCGTGGAAGGCACCCGCCTGGCGACGGTCGCCAACGCCCAGGGCGCCTTCACCCTGGCGAACGTCCCCGCGGGGACGCAGCAGCTCCGCGTCTCCATGACGGGCCACCGCTCCCGCACCGAGGAGGTGACGGTGCGCGTAGGCGAGGAGGTGCTCGTCGCCATCGCGCTCACTCCGACCCCCGTGGAGCTGGACGGGCTGGTGGTCTCCGCCTCGCGCAGGACGGAGCGCGTCACCGAGGCGCCGGCCACCATCACCCGTATCGGCACCGACGTGCTGGAGAACGCGGTGGGCAACTCGTTCGCGGGCGCGCTGAAGCAGGTCAAGGGGCTGGACTTCGTCCAGGTGGGCGTGACCAGCGTGGCGATCAACGCGCGCGGCTTCAACTCCTCCTTCAACAACCGCATGCTGATGATGGAGGACGGGCGCATCTCCGTCCTCCCGGAGAACGGTCTCCCGGTGGGGCAGTTCACCGCCACCCCCAAGGTGGACCTCGCGGGCATGGAAGTGCTGGTCGGGCCCGGCTCCGCGCTGTACGGCGCCGACGCTTCCAGCGGCGTCATCGCCCTGCAGACCAAGGACCCGCGGCAGTTCCCGGGGACCGCCGTGGAGGTCACCGGCGGCAGCCGCAGCTACAAGGACGTGCAGGCCCGCCACGCCGGCGTGTTCGGAAACTGGGGGTACAAGGCCGCCTTCGAGTTCCAGGACGCCGACGACTGGGAGAACTACCTGACGTACAACATCAACCTCGGCGGGACCACCGGGATCAAGCGGATCGAAGAGAACAAGATGGGGGACAACTCCATCGACTGGACCAGCCGCGTGGCGCGCGGCACCGGCGCGCTGGTGTACTACCGGGGCGACGGCCGCTTCGAGGTGAGCGGCGGGATGAGCGAGACCGACGGCGTGGGCCAGACCAACGTGGGGCGCAACCAGCTCCGGGACTGGAGGTACAACTTCCAGCAGGCCAAGTACTCGTCGCCCAACTGGTACTTCAACGCCTACCGCGCCCAGTCGCAGTCCGGCGAGTCGTTCGCGCTCAACCGCTACGCGGATGCGTACGCGCGCAACCCCAACCTGTCCCCGGACTCGCTGCGGCTGCTCTCCGACTGGCCGAGCGACGGGCGGATGTACGCCGCCGAGGGCCAGTACAACCGCACGCTCGGCTTCCTCAACAACACGGCGGTCGTGGTGGGCGCGCAGCTCCGGCAGGACGCGGTCAGCAGCGGCCGGCAGTGGCTCACCGATCGTCTCACCGGCGAGGACGTGAGCATCCGCCAGATCGGCGTGTACGGCCAGGCGACGGCTCCGGTGGCTTCCTGGGCGGACGTGATCGTGGCCGGGCGGGTCGACGACCACGAGAACTACGCAACGCAGTTCAGCCCCAAGGCGGGCGTGGTGGTCAAGCCGTGGGCGCACCAGGCGTTCCGGGTGACGTACAACCGCGCCTTCAAGTCGCCCACCATCCTGCAGACCAACTTCCACATCCCGGACTGGACCCCGGTCGTCTCCATCTACGGCAACACCCAGGGCTTCACCGTCCGCGACGAGGCGGGGAAGGTGGTCCGGCAGTACGACCCGCTCACCCCGGAGCAGAACGTCACCTGGGAGTTCGGCTACAAGGGGGTGGTGGCCAATCGCCTGTTCGTGGACGTGGCGCACTACCGCTCGCAGTACAAGGACTTCCTGAGCCCGCTGGCCGTGATCTCCAATCCGTTCACGGCGGCCGGGACGCGGACCTACGCCTTCGATGCGCAGGGCAACCAGCTCAAGACCCCCGGCGGGCTGTCGCCCGTGACGCTGATCTACTACAACCTGGGTGAGGCGGAGCTCAACGGAACGGACGCCGGGCTCAACGTCCTGCTCACCCCCAAGGTCAGCCTCCGCGGAACGATGTCGCTGGTGGATCTGAAGAGTCTGGACGTGGAGAAGGGGAGGGAGGAGGCCACGGCGCTCAATTCGCCCGAGCTGAAGTGGACGCTGGGCGCGGACGTCACCGACCTGCACAACGTCAACGGCGGGGCCACCGTGCGCCACGTCCAGGAGTACTACTTCCGCTCCGGGATCAACGCCGGCATGATTCCCGGCTTCACCACCCTGGACGCGCGGCTCGGGTGGCGCTTCCCCAGGTACGACAACGTCCTCGTCAACCTGGGCGTGAACAACCTGTTCTCGTGTGGCGGGGATTTCACGTACGACGCCAAGGACGCCCTCCGCACCAAGCCGATCGACGAGACGCGCAAGTGCGGTTTCGGCGTGAAGCACCAGGAGATGATCAACATGCCGCACATCGGCACCATGGTGTTCCTGGGGCTGCAGTACCAGACGCGGTAATCCCTGCGCGGGGGGGGGGGGG
>DASYWD010000220.1 GCA_035936415.1 Longimicrobiaceae bacterium | reverse complement strand
GGGCCCACCGGCGGCACGCGCGGCCGGGTGTACCGGGCCACCGGGCCGAGGTGGAAGCCGGCCGCTTCGCCCGCGCGGAGATGCAGCCGCGGCGCGAGGAGCAGCTGCCTCTCGCCGATCCGGTACCGGCCCTGGTCGCCTTCCGCGCCGGTCTCGTTGCCGAAGCCGTGGAAGCGCGTCACCTCCACGTCCGAGACGCGCACGAACGCCTCCAGCCGCGTATCGGAGCCGACGCTCCGGAAGTCGCCGCGCGCCTCCACGCCGAAGCGCCTGATGGCCGGCGCATACAGCCCCCGGAGCCAGACGCGCCGCGCGTACGGCTCCCGCCGGAAGCCGTAGCGGGTCGCCACCGGGCCGCCCCCCACCACCACCCCTACGTTGGACTTCCACCCGGCCCAGGGGGCGAAGTCCGAGCCCTCTTCGCCCCAGTCGCGGTACGCGCGCACCCCGGTGAGCGTGACGGAGTCCGCCGGCTCCCGGAACGGGCGCCGGTCCACCCTGGTCCCCGGCCCGGCGACGAAGCGGTTCTCCCCGCGGTGGTCGTAGAGCGCGGTCCCGCCGCCGCCGCGGACGCGCGACGAGTCCACCAGCACGTCGTCGCCCCCGCCGCCGATCACGCGCACCCCCACACTCCGCCCCACGTCGCCCCGGACGACCGCGTGGTCGCCGCCGCCGCGCAGGTAGACGCGGACCTCGCGCGTCTCCCCGCGGTGGAAGGTCCGCCGGAAGTACGGCTCCGGGGCGCGGGCGCCGGTGTCCGGGTCGCGCCGGTAGAGGCGCACCTCCACCACGCCGCCCTCCAGCCGGTCCACCGCGGCCACCTCCGGCTCGTCGGTGGCGTGCACGTCCACGTCGCTGGCGAGCTGCGCGTAGAACTCGGCCGCCACCCCGGGCAGCCGGTCGCGGCGCGCGCGGAGGATGCGCCGCATCTCCCCTTCCCTGTGCGCCCGGTACTCGGGCGGGATCCGCGCCAGGGCGGAGTCGATCACCTCGTCCGTGAGCCGCTCCCGAAGCGCGGCGGCGGTGGAGTCCCACACGGCCCTCGGCAGCTCCGCGAGGAGCCGCCGGTCGAGCGGCGTGGCGTGCACGGTGAGGCCGAACACGTCGGGGTACTCCGACCGGAAGCGGATCATCCGCGGGAACGCCTCGCGGGCCACGGCGATGACGACCCCGCGGTGGTCCACGAAGGCGTTGTCGCGGTCGCGCGGGACGGGGTGCCACAGGTGCACCCCGTCCACGTCGAAGCGCGCCCAGCGCCATTGGTCCTCGTGCCGGTCCCAGTCGCCCAGGAAGAGGTCCATCAGGCGGGCCGTGAGGAAGGCGCGGCTCGCCACCCGGTGCGCCGGGCTCTCCTCGAGCAGCTCCAGCATCCGCCCGGTCCCGGACACGCGCACCGCGCCCCTGAACCCGCCCTCTCCGTCCTCGCCCCCGTCGGGGCGCTCCTCCAGCATCCCCAGCATCCCCGCGTATCGCTCGCGGTGCTCCCCCAGGAACGGGTGGTCCGGCATGACGAAGAGCCGGGGGGCCGCGTGCAGGACGCCCGCGGCGTCGAGGAGCGGCGGGACGGCGAGGGCGGCGGCGGGGTGCTTGGCGGCGACCTGGTCCTGGACGATCCACGCCGCGAGGGTCCCGCGCATCTCGGGCCCGAACCCCTGGGACACGTCCTTGTCCACGGAGCGGAAGACGTACTCGCGCCCGTCGGCTCCCTGCATCCGGAGCGACCGGGTGGAGAAGCCGCCCCCCTCCCGCAGCACGGTGAGCCCGCCGGCGAAGGTGTCCGGCTCCAGCACGGGGACGCGCACCGGTGCTGTCCACAGGTCGCGGTAGCCGTGCCCCAGCAGGAAGGTGTGGAGCGCGCCGGCCCGGTAGTGCTCCCCGGCCACCACGGTGGCCGAATCGCGCTGGGCGGCGAGGTGTGTGGGAACGCACGCCAGCAGCGCTGCGCACAGGAGCGCTGCTCTGCGAAGGGCCGGGCGCCCCGCGGTGTGGTGGATCATGGCGCCCGGAGGGGGCAAGGATCGTTCCGGTGCGGGCGGGTCCAGGTGGAGGCCGGGGGGCGGCGGCGCGGCGGGAATGCTTTCTGCGAACCGGAGGGGCGAAGGACAAACACTACAAGGGAGGGAGCAATGAACTGGCTGCTGATTTTCGCTATCGCGCTCGTGGTTCTCTGGGTGGCCGCGGAGGTGCTCGGGTGGGTGCTCGGGGCGGCGCTGCACCTGCTCTGGATCGCGGCGCTCGTGCTGCTGGCGGTCTGGGTGGTCGGGAAGATCCGTCGACGAGTGTGAAGACGACGAGCCGGTCCCGCGGATGCGGGACCGGCTCGTTTTATCGGAGGGAAATGCCCGTGGCTTCAGCCCGCACCCCTGGCCGGCGCGTCGAGAGTGCAGCAGGCACTTGTCCGCCCCTCCCGATCCGCTCCAAGCCGCTCAACCCGAGAGACTCAGCCGCCGGTGAATCTGCTTCGCCCGGCGCATCCTGTACTGGTAGGCCTCGCCTCCCCTACCCTCGGCAAGTACCCACCCCCGCGCTCCGATCTCCGGCAGGCCGGCCGTGACCTCCGCGGAGGCGCGTACCCTCGCCCACCGATGATCCCGATCGTGCCTGCTCGGCCGGCCCGGCACCGTGGCCCGCCGCCGTTGCCATTTCGGGGCGTTGCCTACCGGGTCCCGGGGCGGAGGCGTCAATGCGGTAACTTGTGGGCGCGCCGCGGAAATTGCGACGTTTTTCAACCATACATATTGAGGACGCGACTAGCTAACTGCCTGGGAAGGACGTATGTTGGGCAGACCAACCCGCCATATCCGCACCCCCAAGTCAGGAGATTTATCCATGACCCGTATCCGCCTTCCGCTCGCCGCCCTCGCCATCTGCCTGCTGGCCGCCTGCGAATCCGCCGCGCCCACCGCGCCCGTGCAGCTGAATACGGAGGCGGCCGCTGACACGATCAGCCGAGGAGGCACCCTCCTCGGCTCCGGCAACTAACGCACGAACTGGCAGGCCGGGGACTACGCCCCGGCCTGCATCGCTGTCAGGCTCTCGACGAGTCCTGATGCGAGGGATCGCGCAGTCCGCTCCTCCTGTGGGTTTGCGGGCTCCGGTGGCGTGTCCAAGTAGCGGTGGAGTCGGATGGATTCCAGAAGCGCCGGAATAACCGCCGCCTGGTCTGCCTCCTCCCGGACGGTAGCCGCTTCCCCTGCGAGCGTCGCTGCCTCTTTGGCATCCTGCCAGCGCCTGAGCCCCGCAGCACCCCGCGCGAGGTTCGTGAACACGCCGGCTGGGACGCCTCCTGTACCGGCGCTCTCGATCAGGTCCCACAGCTCGGAGGCCACTCGGGTGTAAGCGCCGGCCTGCCCCTCCGCGCCTGCGCAACGCGCGAGATTGCAGCCAACGAGAATGCGGTCCACCGGCCTCTGGAAGTGGGGCAGCACCGCCTCGAATACCTGCAGCGCCCGCCCGAAATGTCCCCGCTCCATCCATAGGCCCGCCACGTCGTGCGCCAGTCGGGGGAGCCGCCGGTGTCCCGCTCGCATCCGCTCGAAGGCTTCGCCCGCAAACCGCTCCGCCCCGGAGTAGTCCTCCGTGTAGACGGCCACGGTCATCAGGTCGTGCAGGATGTCCCCCTCGAGAAGGCGGAGCCGCTTCCGCCCGCCCTGGATCCGGCCCCGCGGCCGCTGGGCCGCCTGCAGCGCCTTGGAGAGCGTGGTGCGCGCTAGGGAGAAGTCACCCCGCTGCGCGTGCAGGTTGCCCAGGCTGTTCATCGCCCGGGCGAAGAGATACCACTGGCCGTGCTTGCGTCCCAGGCCGCCCGCGTGCTGCAGCCACGCTTCCGCCGTCGGGTAGTCCACCCGCCGCCGGGCGAGGACGCCCACCCGGTACGCCGCGGCCACGTTCGCCGGGTACGCTACCGCCGCCACGCGCGCCCACGCGATCGCGACTCCCGCGTGCCCCTCCGCCTCCGCCCAGGCGGATACGGCGTCGCACGCGCGGCTCAGCACGGGCGCGCGAACCTCCCCGGGTGCGCTGCGGACGGCCGCGATCTCCCGGAGCGGCTCGGCGAGCGCCTCGAGGATCGTGACGCGCTCCAGCTCGGCCACGAGGTCCGCGGAATCGCCCCCGGCGAACAGCTCGGCGCGCTCCGCCGGGTGGGTGCCCGCCCAGAGATGCGCGGCGCGGTAGAGGACCAGCAGGAGCCCACCCAGCGCGCCTGGGATTTCGTGCACGTTCACCCAGCCGGGGAAGGGCTCGGCGGGGGCGGGCAGGAGCAGCGATCGGGGGCGGTACATGGCGGCTACGGGTGGAGGGGCGACAGGGAGCGGCGCTGTCCCGAAGTATACGCCGGGCGACGGGGGCGCACCAGGGACAACCTGACGGCTTGTTCGCCGCGTAAGTCACCGCCGCGCTCGCAGATGCGGCGATCTGCCCCGCTCCTTACGGCTTACCTGGCGCGGGTTGAGGAACTCGGGTAGACGACACTCTCGGCTTGACGAGACTCACCGAGCGCGAGCCCCGGCCGGCCGAGCATGCCGATGCGGCTCCCGCCGCTCGCCCGAACGCAAGGGCACGACGGCGGCACGAATAAGGCCGGGCGTGGGTGCATCCAGGGCACTCACTCCATGCGGCCGATGGAGCGGCCCCCGCGCACTAGCGAATCCCCTCTCGAAAATGATCTGGTGACTAATCGCGCACGAAAGCCGTCTGACTGCAGCGGCGGAAGCAAACGCCCCCTGGCGCGGTGCGATTTACTCACTTTCGAGGAGGATTCTGAATGCTTCGTCTCAGATCGGCTGTACAGTTCGTAGTCGTCGGCGTCCTATCGCTGGCAGGAGCGGCGTGTAAAGACATCGCAGCACCCGTAGCGACTCCTGGCGACCGTGCCACTGCCACTATCAGCACGGCCTCCGCTGAAGGCCAGCACCGTGGGTGGACAATCGATCACGAGTTTGCTCGGATCGCCCGGGAGGAAATCCCCGGATTCGCCGGGTACTTTGTTGATGAGGCCGGGCGCTTTACGATTCAGCTAAAGAACCCCGGACAGGGAGACCGCGCCATTACGGCCATCTCCAGGGCGTTTGCTCGGCAGGCGGCGCGCGGGGTGCCGAGCCCGGACGTCGCATCTGCTCGGATCCTGCAAGCGAGGTACGACTACACCGAACTGACGCAGTGGCGCGATCGGGCCCGGCACGTGCTCGGCCTCTCGGGAATCCATAGCCTCGCGATTGATGACGTGCGGAATCGCCTCCAGATCGGAATCGAGCGGGAGGCCGACCGTTCCAGGGCCGTGGCTCAGCTGGCGATGCTCGGGATCCCCTCTGGGGCGGTTGCGGTGGAGGTCCGCGAGCGAGTTGTTCCTGCCATTGACCTCCCATCCACCCAGTCGACCGTGAGTCCGCAGTATATCGCCCCTGGGGATTCGGACGGTGGGGGGGGGACGGGGGGGGCCGTGAAGACACTCGAGGATCCGTATTACCGGCCGCTCGTCGGAGGCCTGAGGATCTGGTGGTATGATGATAGTGTGAATAAGTACTTCCCCTGCACGTATGGAGTCAACGTAAAGGGGAGATACTTCACTGCGCCCCAGTTCGCGACGGCCGCCCACTGCTCCAAGATCTTCGGATTCTCGGATGCAACACGCATGTACCAGGCGGAGCTCAACTACGGGCAGGTCGCAAACGGGGTCATGATCGGGTACGAGCGCGAGGATCCCGCGTACTCCTCGGCACCTTCGAGTCAGGGGCGTCCGTGTACGACGGGGCGGTGTCGGAACAGTGACGTGGCCCTTTCGGTGCTCCAGACCTTCGACTTCGAGTTTGGGAAGATCGCGAAGACCCAAGTCCCCCACCGGTACGAGGGCTCAAAGGTGATCGCAGGCCGATTCAGGATTGTTGCGGCGTATGAGGTTCCGTTCGCTCCCCCCTACACCGGAATGCCCCTGGACAAGGTTGGCGCTACGACGGGGTGGACCAACGGGACGGTCTCGACCCCGTGCGAAGACGTCACATATGAGATTAAGGGGTGGCTGTATACCTTTTTCTGCCAGACACGCGTGAGTGCGGGTGCGGCATCCGGGGACAGCGGAGCTCCTGTCTTCCGGAGGGGAGATTTCGACGACGTGTACTTCTACGGGATCCTCACCGCCGGAACCTCAGCCTCGTACCTGTTCAGTAGCTACCAGAACATCCTGGCAGACGAAATCAGTATGAGTGTTTACCAGAAACAGTAGCGTGCCGGTTCCCTGAGGCGCGGCCAGGGGTGGAATCCTGGCCTCCGACCGCACTCCCGGCCGATTTCCGAGACCGAAACCCATAGCAGGATGATGGCACATGATCCCGAGGTTCAGGTTCCGGCAGGGCTCTCTGCCCGCACGATGCACAGCCGCCGTGGGGCTCATCGCGGCGGGTTGTGTCCAGCCAGCAGACCCCCCTGCGCGGGTGGACGCCCGCCCTGCCGTTGGGGTGGAGGCTGACACGGTCGTCGTCCGAACCGCGAACGACGAACTGACCGGGACGGTCGTGGCGACGTACACCAATCGAACGGACCAGCCGGTGTACCTGGGCACCTGCGGCAGCTCCTCCCATCCGGGCTTCACGATGGACAAGGAGGTCGAAGGCAGCTGGGTGCTCAGTTACGACCCGGTCTGCGCATTAGACGCCGGCCCGCCGTTCGAGGTACTGCCGGGCGAAGCGCGCACCGACACCCTGCGGTTGTGGGACACCCTCCGCCCCAACTCTCTCCGCTACTTTCAAAGTCCGGAGGTCTCCGGGACCTACCGCATCGTATACCAAGTATACGGTTGCTGCAATTCGCCGCCGGGTGGGGCAGTGCGGCTCGGTTCCCGGCTTCCGCGTGAGGAGCACGTTTCGGAGGCGTTCCGGATTGCCCTGGCGAATTAGCATCCGACCAGCGGATTTGGAACTGCGCCAGGGGTTCCCACCGTTGGTGAGCGCGGCTACGGAGTGGACTCGTGGGCACCGGTGAATGGGGACGGGAAGAAGGTGGCCGCAGCCCTCTGGGCCAATGCAAGGCGCGACCGTCGCAAGTACGAGGCATTTGGTGGGACGTTCACCCTCGCTGATGTTCAGGGTAACCCCATCGTTGGGGACTTCGCCTTCACCGTAGCGCAGGCCTGAGCTGCACCCATTCAGCCGGATGGCAAGGCCGCCCCCGCTCCGGCACCACCTTCCCCGCCGGCCAGATCAGGAATCGGCCACGCTCTCCGCCCCGTGAACGCAGGCATCCATACCATCTGAAACTCCGTTCGTCCCGACGCCGTAGTATCCCTCCGGGGAGGGCGCGATCTTCTCCCCGCAAGACGAACTCGAGAACGCCGACGCGACCCCTGTCCTCCCTGGCGGGCACGGCTGAGAGTTCACGACGACGGCTCATTCCCGAGGCACGGATCGTCCGCGACAGTTCGGATCCTCGTCCCCTCCACCCTTGGAAGCACCCATGACTACTCGCTCAGCACGCACCCCCCGGATCCTGCTCGCCCTTTCCTGCAGCCTCCTTTTCGGCACCGGGCTCGCTGCACAGGAGGCCGCCGCGACGGCGCCGGCCGCGCAGGAGGCACCCGCGAAGAAGAAGGCCCGCGTCGACCGGAACAAGCTCACGAGGGAGGAGATCAGCAGCGCGGCGCAGACGGATGCGTACTCGGTCGTTCAGGCCCTCCGTCCGAACTGGCTCCGGGTCCGCGGCGCCTCGTCGATGAGCCGTCCGGTGTACGTCCGGGCGTACCAGGACGGGATTCCCATGGGCGGCGCCGAGTCGCTCCGCCGTATCCCCCGGGATGCCCTCCGGGAGATCCAGTTCCTGGACGGGACGGCAGCCACACAGCGGTTCGGGACCGACCACTCGGCAGGCGCCATCCTGGTCCGCACGGGCGGCTGAGAAACAAGAGGGGGGAAGCGCCCCCCCTCGTGCTGCAACCGCTCCAGGCGGCCCGTAGGGAGATGACCGCGGCCCCGCACCTCCCCGGTGCGGGGCCGCTCTGCGCTCCCCAGGCACATGCCACGTAACCCGTAACCCGTCGTCTTCCATATAGTTACGCTGCACCGTGCGGCACTGCTCCTGCGATCCCGTGGCCCTCCCGTGCCGCCACTCACGACCAGGCAGGACGATGCCGGGGCCCGGGGGGAAGCCACCTGCCGAACCCGCAGACGACACCTGACAGACGGGGGAGAGACGATGCGATCCGACATCGAGGGAGCACCCGCACCGAGCGCAGAGCAGCTCCTCGACCGCATCCGCGCCCAGGATCTGGCCGCGCAGATCCGGATGCTCGACGGGCTGCTGGCGTGGCTGGAGGGGTGGAACATCGACTGGACGGATCCCGGCGAAGTCGAGCTGCTCGGAGTGCCCCGGCATTCGCCTGCGGACATGCTTGAGATCCTGGTGCGCGCGCTGTCCGGGGGAGCCCTGGCGCGGATCGAGGTCGACGTGCCGCCCGGCGCGGGCGAGCAGCTCCGGTTTCAGATGCGGCGGAGCGCCTGAGGGCCAGGCGGCGTACCGTCCATCCGCTCCACTGGGAGCCGCGCCACGCGCACGCTTCACCAGAGCAGCTCCGGCTCGTCGGGGAGGTTCTCCGGCGGGGCGCGAGCAGGAACCGGTTGCGCATGACCCGCCGGTGCTGTAGCATGTGAAATGCCGCACCCGTGCGGGGACATCCACCCTTCTTCCTGTCCCCCACACCCCTCCTGACCACCTGACGTCGCACACGGATGCAGCGGTGCTCCGCCGCACTCCGCCGATGTGGACGCGGTCAACCGAAATCCGAACAGGCCGGCACCCGCCGCCCTTCCTCCCGCGATCGAATGGCCCTCATGTACTGCCGCGAGTGCGGCAAGCAGGTCAGCAGCGAAGCCCCGGCGTGCCCGCACTGCGGCGTGCCCCAGCCGGTCTTCGTCAATGGCGCCCCCACGGCCGCCCTGGCGCTTCCCGGGCCCGTGCCGGTTCACGTGGTGAACGCTCCCAGGCACAGCTCCGGCCTGGCGGCGGTGCTCAGCTTCTTCATCCCCGGCCTCGGCCAGCTCTACAAGGGGAGCGTGGGTGCCGGCATCCTCTGGTTCTTCGCCGTGGCGATCGGGTACGCGGCGCTGATCCTTCCCGGCATCATCCTGCACATCTGCTGCGTCATCAGCGCGGGGAGCCGGTCATGAGACGAGGGGCCATTGCGACTCGGGCACGCTGGTAGAGGAGGGCGTGCGGATGAGCACACGCCGAGAAGCCGTGTCGAAGCGTAACTGGGCGCTCCTCGCGGGCGCAGTGGTCTGGACCGTGGTCGCGTACCGGATGGAATGGCCCCCCTCCTCGGGGGGGCCGCTCGTCCGGCCGGAGAGCCGCTGGGTGATCCCAGCGCTCGCGGGCTGGGCATTCTGCTTCCTGTTCTGGGGCCGGCGAACCACGTAGCCGCGTCCAGCAGACCGTCGCAGATGCGCGGGTAGAGGAGGGAGGGCCATGTGGGATGCAACCGGATCGAACCCAGGAGGCACATCGTGAGCAGCGACGGGGAGGCGCCGAGGGATCGCCTGTCGAGCCTGAGGCAGAACCATGAGACGAACCGTGCGATCCTGAGGAAAGCCGGGATCGCCGAGGAGACGGTTCCCCTCGTGTCGTGCCGAGGATGCGGACACCTGGACAGCGCCCTCTTCTGGACGCCTCGTACGCATCTGGATCATACGCTGCACCTCCAGTGCCCCTCCTGCGAGAACCAGGAAGTTCACTACCGCCTCGACCGCGGGAGCATCTCCTACGTCCGTCAGCCGTTCAGCTTCTTGCGGAATCCCTTCCGGCTTCGGCTGGAGGAGGCGCTCATACTCCTCCTTCTCACGGTTGCGCTCGTGTCTGTGGCACTCCTGGGCTTTCGCGAGCCCACGCGCCTCAGCGCCCTCCAGGTGGTCTCCGCCGTCCAGCGAAGCTTGGTCGGCCAGACGGCCTCGGAGGAGAGCCGCACTTCCCCGACCGGCTGGTGGGCGCGGATGTTCGAAGAGGAGGACAGGCCTCTCCAGATCCCGCCGGTGATCTACCTGAGTGCGGGAGACCGCCGCAGCGACCTCATGGCTCTGGCCGAGCACGGGGATTCGGTCGAGGTGACGTACAACGAGCAGCGCGACGTCACCCTCGTGACCGTCCCCCGAGGCGCCGGGCGGTTGCACGACGTGCTGGTGGAGAAGGGTTGGGCCCAGAGGTAGCCGAAGTCGCGCGCCAGGGGGCTACCCCACTTCCGTTTCAGGAGGTGATGTGACGGCCGGATCCAGACGCATGGTCTGCGACGCCTGCAACCGAGACTTTCCGCCCCGCGAGGGCGGCGTGTGCTCCTCCTGCGGACGAACCCTGTGCGGCTGGCATCTGGCCGGTTGGAAACACGTCCTGTTTCCCTTCTGGCCGTCAGCATCGACGCCGTGCTGCGTCGACTGCCGGCGAGCGGGGCGCCAGCGGCGGCGCAGAGGGGATGAGCGTCGGACGGGGGAGCACGTGTCTGCGGGTGGGGCCCAGGGTGCGGCGCAGAACAGCAGCAGGACCAAGAGTATGCGTCTGTTCAGGCACGTTCTCGTGATCGGGGCTCTCGCTGCGTGCAGCCAGGGGAGCGGGGTACCTCCTGGTGTTGATTCGGGCGTCGCCGACGAGCATACGAAACAGAGACAGACCGCGTATCTCGACTCCCTCCGGCGTGATGCTGCCCGTCGGAAGGAACAGTCGCGGATGCGCGTGCTCGATGAGCCTCCGAACCTGGTGGGAACTGTCCTGCAGGTTCCCGAGGTGAGCGGCGGGCGGGAGCTGCTGGTCGAAGGCGCGCGGCCGGATGGTGCCCCATCGGCTGACGGGGATCAATTCAGAGTAGTGCTGCAGGAGGAAGGCGCGGTGTGGCGGCAGAACCGAGAACCACTGCCTCTCGATTCGCTCCGTCCGGGAGACCATGTGGTCCTCTGGGCCGCCAGCGGGTCCGTTGCGAAGTTCCCCGTCCGGCCCGCGACACTGCCGGTGCGCGCTATCATGCGCCTTGATCAGCCACTGCCCGGACGCAGACCCGCATCACCCACTTCGCGACCAGCCGCCTGACGATTGCGCTGCAGGCGAGCCCCGGGCTGGGCGCTGGCCGGCCGACGCAGGGCCCGCGTGGGCCGCATGCGGCTCGTTACCGGCGGAACGCCAGCCCGGCGCCGCCGCTGCGTTCCGGCACGCTCACCGCGGCGGCGGAGCCCCCGGCGTCCACATCCACCTCCAGGTCCGCCGCGCTCCCGTCCACCATCGCGGAGAGCATCCACAGCACGGCGACGACGGCCAGGATTCCGAGCAGCAGCGCCAGCCACACGAATCCCCGCCGCTGCAGCATGCCCAGGTCGGCCATGGTCTCCCTCCTTTCCGCTGTCGTGTCCCTGTCCATCACGTCGTTTCGGTGTCGGAGACGGCGCGCAAGATCCAGTCCGATCCAGCCGCATCCAGGCGGCTTCCGGGCGCTCGGCCGGGAACGGCGAAACAGGCGGCCCCGCGCGAGAC
>DASYWD010000219.1 GCA_035936415.1 Longimicrobiaceae bacterium | reverse complement strand
GGCGTCTCCGCCCCACGCCGGAGCGCGCGTCCACTCCTGCGGGAGCCGCGAGCCCAGGCCCCGCCGGGAAATTGTTCCCAACTGTCCGTCTAGTTCCGCGGGTACCGAAGTTGCTCGGGCCGTGCGCTCGGAGGTACGCTTCCCTCCCGTTGCCCGACCTCCAGCCACACAACGCCGCCCCGACCACCCGGAGTCGATTATGAGCGAGCGCGAACGTCCCGACCGGCTCATGGGACACCAGGGAGCCAGCACCCCGCTTCCGGAGGAGAACCCGCGCAAGAAGCCCTTCCTCCCCGACACCCTGGACAGGACGGTCATCGCGATCCCGCTTCTCAAGGAGCTGGAGTCGATCCGCGGCACCGGCGAGGAGCGTCGGCCGATCGACGTGATCATAGACCTGAACCTGGAGTACCCGGGCGGCCGCAAGGAGGCGCGAGAGCGGGTGCGCACCCTGGTGCTGGAGGCGGTGGGGAGCGCCGGGGGCGACCCGGACCGCGAAGCGATCAACGAGACCAAGAGCGAGTTCAGCCCGCAGTACCTGTTCGCGCGAATGTCGGGCCCGGCGATCCGGAAGCTGGTCGAGCTGGACGGGAAGGGGGGCGGAGACGACGCCGGGATGCCGCACGCCATCTACCGCATCTGGAATGACTTCCAGATCGGGCCGCTGATCAGCCGCTCGGTGAGCACGGTCAAAGCGGACGCGGCCCGGGCCTCTTTCGCGGCGATGGGCGATGGGATCGTCTGGGCGGTGATGGACTCGGGGATCGACGGCGGGCATCCGCACTTCGAGCTGCACGACAACCTGAACCCGGGGGCGCCGCTGCAGCACCGCGACTTCACGGCGCTGAACGAGGCGCAGGGGCGCCCGCTGGAGGATCCCTTCGGACACGGGACCCACGTGGGCGGAATCATCGCGGGGGAGATGCTGGCGAAGGAGGGGAAGCCCATCCGGGCAACCATCCGGCTACGCGACGAAGAGGGGAACCCCACGAGCGAGGTGAAGGAACTGGAGCACATCTCGGGGATCGCGCCCAAGGCCAAGCTGCTCAGCCTCAGAGTGCTGGAGAGCGACGGAACCGGCCTGGCCAGCAGCCTGATCGCGGCCATCGGCTACGTAATGGAGCTGAACGGGCACGGGCGGCGGATCCGGGTGCACGGGGTGAACCTGAGCGTGGGCTACGACTTCGAGCCAGAGTGGTTCGCGTGCGGTCAGAGCCCCCTCTGCGTGGAGGTGGACCGGCTGGTCCGCTCCGGAGTCGTGGTGGTGGCGGCGGCCGGGAACACCGGCTACGGATTCACGGACACCGAAGCCCGCGGAGTCGTCTCCGCAGGGCTGGATCTCACCATCAACGATCCGGGGAACGCGGAGCTGGCCATCACGGTGGGCTCCACCCATCGCGAGATGCCGCACGTATACGGCGTATCGTACTTCTCGTCCAAGGGACCCACCGGGGACGGGCGGCTGAAGCCGGACCTGGTGGCGCCGGGGGAGAAGATCCTTTCCTGCGCCGCGCGGACTCCCGTGGTGGACGGCGCGCCGTGCCACTACCGCGAGGACAGCGGTACCAGCATGGCGGCACCGCACGTCTCGGGGGTCGTCGCGGCTTTCCTCTCCATTCGGAGAGAGTTCATCGGCAACCCGGAGCGCGTGAAGGAGATTTTCCTCTCCACCGCAACCGACCTGAGGCGGGACCGTTACTTCCAGGGACACGGGCTCGTGGACCTCATGCGCGCCATACAGTCCGTGTGAACCCCCAACCCGTGAGGTCTCCATGAAAGATCTTTTTGGCTTTCCCTACTTCGAGGTCGAGTTCGACAAGAAGGGCAAGGTGGTGGACCGTGCGGCGGCGGACGGGGTTCTCCGCCATGTGCGCAGCGAGGGCACAACCGACCTGTTCGTGCTGTCGCATGGTTGGAACAACGACATAGCGGAGGCGCGCGACCTGTACTCCAGGCTGGTGAAGCGGCTCCGCTTCGTGCTGGACTTCGCGGCGCCGGACGGGGTGGTCGGGCGGAAGTACGCGGTGCTGGGCGTGTTCTGGCCCTCCAAGAAGTTCGCCGACAAGGACCTGATCCCGGGCGGCGCAGCAAGCCTGGGACCGGTGGGTGACTCCGCGCTCAAGGTGGAGCTCCGCAACCTGCGGGGCGCGTTCGACGTTCGGGGCGCGGACACCAAGCTCAAGCGGGCGGAGGAGCTCGTGGACCGGCTCGACAGTCCGGACGCACAGAAGGAGTACGTGCAGCTCATGCGCGAGCTGCTCCCACGGGATGAGGGCTCGGCGGAGAAGCGGGACGAGGTCCCGCCGGCGTTCTATGAGCGCGCCCCCTCCACCCTGCTTCGCGACCTCGCCAAGCCGGAGCGCCCGCTTCCGGGTGGCCGTGGCGGTGCGGCGGGGCTGGGGAACGTGTTCGACAGGGTCAAGGTGGGGGCCCGCAACCTCCTCAACTTCGTCACGTACTACCAGATGAAAGAACGGGCGGGGCTGGTGGGGAGCACGGGCGTGAGCCAGTTGCTGCGCGACATCCGCGTCGCCGCGCCGCAGATCCGCCTGCACCTGGCGGGGCACAGCTTCGGGGGACGGCTGGTGACCGCGGCCGCCAATGCCGCCGACCAGGGAGCGGTCGCCACACTGACGCTCCTGCAGGCTGCCTTCTCGCATCACGGGTTCTCCACGGACTACGATCACAAGGGGAGCAGGGGCCTGTTCTGCGACGTGATTACCGCGAAGAAGGTGAAGGGCCCGGTGCTGATCACTCATACCGCCAACGACAGGGCGGTGGGGCTGGCCTACCCGCTCGCCTCCCGCATCGCCGGACAGCAGGCGGCCGCCCTGGGTGACAAGGACGACCCGTTCGGCGGGATCGGCCGGAACGGCGCCCAGAAGAGCAACGCCGTCGAGAAGTTCAGGCTGTCCCCGCTGAAGACCCGGTACGAGTTCGAGGGCGGGAGCCTCTACAACCTGCTCGCGGACGACTTCGTCTCCGACCACAGCGACGTGACGGACGAGGAGGTCGCGTACGCCATCCTGAGCGCAGTCGCCACGACCTGACGCCTGCTCGCCGGCCAGATCACCTGCCGGCCGCGTTCACAGCCCGCTGAGGCCGGGGCCCACCCCGCGAATCGGGTGGTTCGCACCCGTTGAAACTACGTTCGTCCCGGGGCCGTAGTGCGTTTCGGAGGAGGTCCCGATCTTCTCCATGCCGCACGAACCCGAGAATGCCGACGCTACCCCCGTACGTGAAGACGGGCACGGCTGAGGGGACGACCAACGTGGCAGCTTACCCATAGGACCGGCGCCGCTCCCCACCCGGGGGGCGGCGCCGTCGCTCGTGGCCGTTCCCTGGCAGAGCGCCTCCGCTGCCGGCCCGCGCGCCGCGGGGTTTCGGACACGGCCTCACGCCTGGCGAAGCAGCGCAGCGAGGTGTGTGCGACGGCGCAATCGAGAACGTCCTGCAATTTCGACGCAGCTCCGGGGAGTGCGACGGGCCCCGCGAGCGCGTATTCTGGAGCCACGACCCGCCAATTCCGCAGGCCGGGACTCACGAAGGCGCACCTGCAAGGCTCAGATGAACATCCTCGTCCTCAACGTCGGCTCCTCCTCGCTCAAGTTCCAGCTCGTCGACACGGACGAGAGCCACTTCTCCGCGAATACCGACCGGCGCCTGGCCCGCGGGCAGATCGAGCGGATCGGCGCCGAGGCGGTGTACGCCTTCCGCGCGGGCGACGGCGCTCAGGCCAAGGGGACGGCCCCCCTCCGCGACCACCGCGCCGCCGTGGAGTTCCTGCTGCAGTGGATCGTGGGGGACGAGTCCGGGGTCCCGGTGGGGAGCCTGGCGGAGATCGGGGCGGCGGGGCACCGGGTGGTGCACGGGGGGGAGCGGTTCGTCCGCTCCGTCGCCATCGACGAGGACGTGCTCCGGGGCATCGAGGAGACCATCGAGCTGGCGCCGCTGCACAACCCGGCCAACCTCAAGGGGATCCAGGCGGTGCGCGCCGTGCTGGGGCCCGCGGTCCCCCAGGTGGCGGTGTTCGACACCGCCTTCCACCACACCCTCCCCGAGCGGGCGTACCTGTACGCCATCCCCTACTCGCTCTACCGCCGGCACCGCGTGCGCCGATACGGCTTCCACGGCACCTCGCACCGCTTCGTCGCCTACCGCTACCGGCAGCTCACCGGCCGCTCGCGCGAGGACACCCGCATCGTGACCCTGCACCTGGGGAACGGGTGCTCGGCGTGCGCCATCTCCGGCGGCGTGTCGGTGGACACCTCCATGGGCTTCACCCCGCTGGAGGGGCTGGTGATGGGGACCCGCTCGGGCGACGTGGACCCCGCGGTGCTCGACTACGTCGCCGTGAAGGAGGGGCTCTCGCTCCCCGAGGTGGAGGCGCTCCTCAACAAGCAGTCCGGGCTGCTGGGGATCTCCGGGCTCACCAACGACATGCGCGAGCTGCTGGCGGAGGCCGAGGAGCACGACGACCGGCGCGCCTGGCTCGCCATCGAGATCTTCTGCTACCGGGCGCGCAAGTACCTGGGCTCGTACCTGGCGGCGCTAGGCGGGGCGGATGCCGTCGTCTTCACCGGCGGGATCGGCGAGAACTCCCCCGGGATCCGCGCGCAGATCTGCCGTGGGCTGGAGTGGGCGGGGATCCGCGTGGACGACGCCGCCAACCGCGCGACCGAGCGGGGGAGGGAGGGGCGCGTCAGCCCCGACGGCGCGGCGACGGAGGTGTGGGTGATCCCCACCGACGAGGAGCTGCTGATCGCCCGGGACACCTGGCGGGTGGTGCACGGGGTGGAGACGCGGTACTGAGCGCGGGAGTGCGAGGCGCGGGGAGGGGTCTCGCGCCGGCATCGGCGGTCGGGCGGCGGTCCCGTGGCCGCCGGTTTGCTCCTCCGCGCTGGAGCCCCGCAGGTGGCGGGCCCACAGTGCGACCGGGATGGGAGACCCGTGGAAGCGAAGCGCGGCGAACGACGCGAGCTGGACCGGGAGCGGTGGGAGCTCCTGCGCGAGGTGGAGGACTGGCTGGAGACGCCGATGGTCGTCCTCGGCTTCGTCTGGCTGGGGCTGCTGGTGGTGGAGCTGGTCCGGGGGCTCGGCCCGGCGCTGGAATGGGCGACGACCCTGATCTGGATCGTCTTCATCCTGGACTTCCTCCTGCGGCTGGTCCTCGCCCCCGACCGGACCGACTACCTGAAGGCCAACTGGCTCACCGTCGTCGCGCTGGTGATCCCCGCCTTCCGGGTGCTGCGCGTCGCGCGCGTGTTCCGGGTCCTGCGCGGGGTGAGGCTTGTGAAGGTGGTCGCCTCGCTCAACCGCGGGATGCGTGCCCTGCGGGGGGCCATGGGGCGCCGCGGGCTGGGCTACGTGGTGGCGCTCACGGTGCTGGTGGCGCTGGCGGGTGCGGCGGGGATGTACGCCCTGGAGCGCGAGGCGGAGGGGGGCGGGATCCGCAGCTTCGGCGACGCTGTGTGGTGGACGGCCATGATCCTGACCACCATGGGGTCGGAGTACTGGCCGCAGACCCCGGAGGGGCGGGTGCTGGCCTTCATCCTGGCCGTGTACGCCTTCACCATCTTCGGGTACGTCACCGCGGCGCTCGCCAGCTACTTCGTGGGGCGCGACGCGGAGAACGCCGAGGCGGAGGTGGCGGGGGAGGCCTCCCTCCGCACCCTGCACGAGGAGATCGCGGCCCTCCGCGAGGAGGTCCGCGCCCTGCGGGGCGGCGGGGAGTAAAGCGACGGCGGGGGGGG